>CALDEN010000161.1 GCA_937942405.1 uncultured Saprospiraceae bacterium | reverse complement strand
GTTTATAGTCATGGCAATGGATTTGGTTCATTTGCTTCAGAGACTTTTTTAAATGGTAATCTTGTAGACGAGGTCTATGATTGGTTAGATGTTATGGCAGAGGCTGATTTAGAGGATGGGGAAAATGTATTGGAATTTTCTGTCAGTACAAATCAGGGTTCGCTCAATGGAATTTCTACGATAGATATCGTCGAAGCTCAAAAAGTATTATTAGAAATCACAAATGAATATCCGCTGAGGGCAGTGCTAGCAGATGTAGATGGCTCTGGATTTCTAGGAGTAAATGATCTCGTAGTATTGAGGCAGTATATTCTAGGAATCATCAATGAACTTCCAGCAAAAGACAATCTTTATTTTTCTGATACCTATTCATTTCCTAACGACTTCGATCCATTCGATTTCACTGCCGAAAACTATAGAGAATACAGATTTGATAAAGACGCAGTAACTCAAGAGGACTTATATTTTAATGTCTTCAAGATGGGAGATATAAATGGAGTAACTACTCCAGATTCTCTAAAGTCAGTAACTGCTTCTAACCGATCTTCAAAAATGCTGACTATAACAGATCGTGCTGTGACTCAAGGTCAAATCATACAAGTGCCGATGCAGTTAGATGCTGAAGAGATTAACATCAATGGATTACAACTGAGTATAGGGCTGACCGGATTAAACCTAGAAAGCATAATCGATAATTACACTGGTGCACAGCTGATGTCTAATAAACTGAGTAATGCAGATATCCGTTTTTCATTTATAGATGATGCAGAACAGCAGTACTTTGACATCACTTTAGAACTTGAAGTGTTGGCAGATGGTATGCTGTCTGATATGATTGCTCTCAATTCAGATTTTGAAAACAGCGTAGTAAGTTATACAGGTAACGCAGATATAGATCTTGGGTTCGATCAATCTAGTTCTGTCGATGAGGTGCTGGAAATGAATGGTAATGTATTGAGCGGTTCTATAGAAATTAATTTGCCGATAAACCATACCGCAGCCATATACCTGTATGACCTACAGGGAAAACTAATATCTACACATACTCCACAATCGCACAAAGTAGTTTTGCAGAAAAACGACTTCCCGATGAGTGGCATGTACATCATCAGTACGTATTCAGATGGTAGAGCAGTATCTAAAAAATTAATTGTTATCTAGATTATAAGTAATCATCATTTTAATAAGTAGTGCTCAACGGAAACATCTGTTGGGCACATTTTTTTGGTGTACTAGATTTGTTAGAGACTCAACCCTTTCTTTTCTAACGAAAGTTCATTCCCTTCCCTTTATCAAGGGAAGGGCTAGGGATGGGTATCATCTGCTGATTTTTCGATAGCGATTTCCATGATGTACAAGTATGGTTAATCCCCAATCATTTTAATGTTCTGAGACATGCTGATTCTGACAAGTCGGTTTACTCATTTCAGACAGACAACTAGTTTGTCTAATTCCGACAGTTTTGTCTGAACCTCTCGTTGATTCCCTTCCCTTATCAAGGGAAGGGTTAGGGATGGGTAGCATCTGTTGATTTTTCGATAGCGATTTCTGTAATGTACGATAATGATTAACCCCTATTTCATTTTATTACCGGAACAGCCGATTCTTACAAATCACTTCACTCATTTCAGACAGACATTTAGTTGTCTAATTCCGACAGTTTTGGTTTGAACCTCTCGTTGATTCCCTTCCCTTTATCAAGGGAAGAGCTAGTGATGGGTATAAATTTTTCTTAAGTCATACGGGAGAATACCTACAGGATATTTTTCCTACCAGCCACTTACTTAGCCAACCAGCCCAATACATAATCACTATCGATTTTATACTTGCCGTTGACGAGTAGGAGAGGGATGGTACTTCGGGATTTTTGGTTTCTTCCATTGTTTTGAGAGACCATTTCGATCTCACCATCTTTGACAGCAGAGATGATTCCTACATGACCATATGCATTGGTCCCATCCGAACCGAATACCAGTATCGCCCCTTCTTGTGGCTGGTAATTACTCCCGTTTTTGTATTGGAATAATCCACGTCCTTCATTAAAGCTACCATCAGATAAGCTGTGGTTGTAGAACTCTTTGGCATGACCGTAGCTTTGTGTCATCTTATGATTGTAATGCTCGTAATAGAAGCGTTTTACAAATTCTACACACTGATACTTGAGGCCGAGATTATAACCGTCATCTGTCACATTACGACCATATACAGACGATAAAGAACCATTATGATATACTGGAACCCCTTTGTAATTATCGATTATTTTTTGTCTATCAGGATGTGTACTCTTCTTCCTTTTTTTAGTGGGTTTAGCCGCAGTTGTAGTTCCAGTGGTTTTGCTCTTGCTGTCCTCTTCTTTGGAGAGATCGGGGAGCCATTCTTTTACCTCTATGGTCTCCCATACGGAGTCCGGGATAAAAAAGAACCCTAGCCCACATATGATTAGTAGGGTGATAAATAAAGCCTGAATCTGAGATGTCTCCATTAAAAATGATAAGCTGCTCTAGGCTTCTTTTTCTACGGTACTGTTTAGATAAAGCTCTGTCATCTGAGTATCGTCGATCGGAGACGGTGCATCGATCATCATATCACGTCCTTGATTATTTTTAGGGAAAGCGATAAAGTCTCTGATCGAACTCTGTCCATTCAATACTGCACATAGTCGATCAAAACCAAATGCAATCCCACCATGTGGAGGTGCACCATATTCAAAGGCTCCGAGTAAGAACCCGAACTGTGCTTCTGCCTCTTCTTTGGTAAAGCCGAGTAGGTCAAAATTCTTAGACTGTAAATCTCTATCATG
>CALDEN010000160.1 GCA_937942405.1 uncultured Saprospiraceae bacterium | reverse complement strand
GCAATGATGTTAATACTAGTTGGCAATTCGTAGCCGATATGAGACCTCTAGCAGATACTGCTGATTTCATCCTAGTTTACCCACAAGCACGACCCGACCCTAGTGACGGAAATTCTTTGAACTGGCTCCCTAAAACCCCAGGCACCTTTGATGATGTAGTTTTTATGAATGAATTGATAGACACGATCATCAGTGATTACCAGATAGATCAGAATAGAGTCTATGCCTGTGGCTATTCTCTAGGTGGCGAATTTTCTTATGAACTCGCCTGCAAACTCAGCAACAAAATAGCCGCAATAGGAGCTGTAGCCAGAACGATGCAGGCCGATCCTAATAGCTATTGCTCTCCTACTCATCCCTCTGGTGTGCTTACAATATTGGGCACAGACGACCCCATTTCCCCATACAATGGACTGATCTGGGGTGGCATAGAATATTATATCTCCGCTGCGGCGACACATAGTTACTGGGCAAGCCATAATGAGTGTAATCTGATGCCCGTCATGAGTACAGTAAGTCCCAGTGTAGAACGATATACATGGTCTACGGTATCTGGCTGTAATTACGTGGAGGAATTAAAGATCATCGGAGGAGGCCATGATTGGCCCGGGGTTTTTGGAAACATGACGATTGACGCCAGTCAAGAGATATGGCAATTTGTTTCGCGTTACGACATCAATGGATTAATCGATTGTGAAACGACTTCAATAAACACAATTGGCCAAAAAGAAAAATTTCAGGCATATCCCAATCCTGTAAATTCACAATTAACGATAGTGATGGATCTGACAAAAGAAAAAGAGTTCAAGATTTACTCCACTATCGGAGAGCTGGTGTATAGCGGAAAACTGAATTCCAAAATCAGCACAATTGATCTCTCTTCATTACCACCTAATATCTATATTTTGAATATTGACAATCACATTGTAAAGCTGGTAAAGTCAGAATAGACACTTTCACCATAATGCAAATTCTAAGCGAGCACAAGTCTCGCCCAACATATAAAGTCATTTAAAAAAAGAAAAAATCTAGAATTATTTATATTTTCGACCATACAATAAAGCGTTAAAACAAAACAATTACCAATATCATTATGAATTACAAGCAAATCCTAATCTCCTTCCTCTTTATCTTAATTGCACCATCTCTATCCGCACAGGAAATTACAAGGCTTGAGCAATTACGTCCTTCTGATGGACCTTATTTAATCAGCTTCAAGCCCAATGTTTTCGCTAAGCATTACTTCATTAATGATCAACGGGTAAGCAAACTGCTGTTTGAGGGAGTCTTAAATGACGATCAAGTTGTGTACGATCAATTTGAGAAAATAAGAAGAAGAGGGAATTACGGAAAAACGATTGCTCAACTTTCTGCACTTACTATAATTTCAGGGCTTTTAACAAAATCCGTTTTGAACGAATCTCTCCCTTCTAATTATTTTATCTATCCAACTGCTACCCTGGTGGTTGGAGGTGGAATCCTGTATTACTACAATAGCAAGTTACATTCAATCTTGAATACGTATAATAAAAAAAGAACACAAGATATCGGGCTATTGATTCACTCAGATGGTATCGGCCTGTCTTTGAGCTTCTAAACGCCTCATGCTTTTATTTCACAAGAACATCCTACTAATTAGGAAATACAGTCAAGGACATCCAGCCTAATCAGTTATCTCAAAATATATAGATCATTACGAGCTCGCCACACAACGGAGGCAGTTATTCATTTCTATACATCCAGTTAGGCTGATGCTGTATTTTGCCATCTATTTTAGCATATTTCGTTCCCTTATTTTTTGGTTGAAATAGTCCAAGAACATTGAAGTTACTTTTCTTTTTCTCTTCTCTTTCGGCATTTTTAAATAAACTATACTTGAGTGCTTTGTCTGCAATATTTTCCATAGACTTAATTTTTATTAGCTTATGCTAGGCTCAATAATATCTAGTTTAAAAAATTCGATATAACTAGGAGGGTTTTCTATTACTCCCCTCTCAGAAATTAACTTTATATCGATATTCCTTTCTTTGGCCTTAAAGGCAAAATCATCCAATATTTCAATAATATCATTATCCAAAAACCTCGTCTTTCTAACATCTAGTTCTAGATAAGAATTTTCAGGAAGACTGTTCAGCTCATTTAGAATGGCTCCTTTATTAAAAAACGTTACCTCCTCCGCCAGTGTCATTTTCATTTTCCCGCTTCCGTCTTCGCCTTCTACCTTATGCAAAAAGTGAGAGTTTTGATAACTATTTATAAGAATCACAACAACTCCTACCGCTAGACCTAATCCGATTCCATATAATAAATCGATAAACACAATACCCAAAACAGTAACTATAAATGGGATGAACTGCATCCAACCCAGATCATACATTTTCTTAAACAAGGCCGGTTTGGCTAGTTTATAACCGACAATAAATAATACCGCTGCCAATACCGAAAGTGGAATTTTATTTAATAAGGTAGGAATCAATATCACCGAAATCAATAAAAGAAAACCGTGTATAATTGCTGACAACTTCGTTCTTCCTCCAGATTGGATATTTGCAGAACTTCGTACAATAACCTGAGTGATCGGTAATCCACCTATCATCCCGGACAACATGTTACCAGCACCTTGAGCAAATAATTCTCTATTGGTCGGGGTTACATTTTTATGTGGATCTAACTTATCTGTTGCTTCTACACATAAAAGCGTTTCCAGACTAGCTACTAATGCTATCGTAAAGGCCACTACCCATACTGCTGGATTGGTAATTTGACTGAAATTGGGGAAACTAAACTGCCCTAGAAAAGAATCAAAATTATCTGGTACCGGAACACTCACTAGATGCTCTGCACTAATACCTATTTTATCATTTGAAGAAGTCAAAACATAGTATACGATACCCGTCACTACTGCGACCAAAGGCCCTTGAACCAACTGGAAAAACTTTCCTTTTTTAGACAAGACATTACTCCATAATAGTAAGATCGCCATGGCGATTACTCCTATGATGGTAGAGCCTAAACTTATATTACTGAAAGTTTCAAAGATCCCAGAGAAGGTATTCCCTCCATCTACTTGTAGAAATGCAAAATCTCCTTCAGGATCTGAATCATATCCAAAGAAGTGCGGTATTTGCTTGAGTATGATAATAATTCCGATCCCAGTTAACATTCCTTTGATTACGGATGATGGAAAATAATACCCGATGATTCCTGCTTTTAATATCCCGAATACTATCTGGATAGCACCACCCAAAACAACTGCTAGCAAGAAGTTTTCAAAGCCTCCTAAACTACCGATAGCTGTTAATACTATGGCCGCCAATCCTGCCGCAGGACCACTAACACCTATCTTAGAGCCACTCAGTAAACCTACTACGATACCTCCGATAATCCCTGCGATCAATCCAGAAAACAATGGAGCACCACTAGCCAAAGCAATTCCCAAACACAATGGTATAGCCACAAAAAAGACAACTATACTTGCCGGGAGATCATTTTTTAAATACTGAAACTGGTTCTTCATGTTTTCCAAATTTTATGCAATGATATGAAATGTTAGCAATACTTACAAATATATTTGCATAGCTTTTTTTTACGTAAGTGATTCTAACTTAAGCTCTGTCACAATTTATCTACATCTAAGCCGTATCTTCCTACAATGAGGTGTTATCTCTATCGGGAAATAGCTCTGAAATAGACCGAGCACAATAAAAACTACACTTAAGATGAAATTGTTCACAATCCCTGCATTTGAGACTAAAATGGAAGACTACCCCGTCGTCTCTATACATGGCAAAATGCACTACTTGAGAGAGAGCATAAAGCAGACTGCTCAGTAAATTCTGGAGTTAGGACACTTACATGAAACGCTAAAGTGGGGAAAATCCCAATTGCCCAATTAAAGAAATGCATCAAAGCGACGTTAAACTCCCATAAGGTCAAAAAAGACATATCTCTAGATTTATAAAAAATAGCCAAGGGTCGATAGTAAGTAAAATCAAATAATCATCGACATTATAGCCTCCCCGGACGTTTACTAAAAAACAGCAATTCTATGCTCATTATAAAATTTCCAAGATGAAACATCTCATCCTCCTATTTTCGATGCTCTCGATGCTCTCATGCTCCAATGACGATAATTCCACAGACCTATTCCTGAACTGTGACGAAATCATAGAAAACTACAAATCTTACGATGGCCAAGAAATCGATTGCCAGTTGCATTATGTACTTACAGAATATGACGGCCAGCAATTTATAGAACTTATCGCTCACTGTGCAGATCTCACAAGACCTTATGTTATCAACGAGGACTGTCAAGACATATGCGAAACAGC
>CALDEN010000159.1 GCA_937942405.1 uncultured Saprospiraceae bacterium | reverse complement strand
GGAGGTCCATCAGACTGGTTGCCGATGTTTACGAGTATAGAAAACAGTGGATCCGTGTGGCAAGTTCCAGACGAGCGAGATGCTTGGAAAACCGAATTGAATAAAATAACAGAATAAGCAATGGCAGTAGTAAAAACAATGGCAGAGATGACTGCTGCAGGCCAAAAGCCTGAAATCGTTTTTTGGGTAGGGTGTGCAGGGAGTTATGATGCGAGAGCTCAGAGGGTGACACAGGCTATTGCCAAAATCTTACACGAGGTAGGCGTATCATTTGCGATACTAGGTAGTGAAGAGGCATGTACTGGAGATCCCGCTCGTAGGGCAGGGAACGAGTTTGTATTCCAGATGACCGCACTACAAAACATCGAAGTGCTCAACATGTACGAGGTAAAAAAAATGGTCACGGCCTGTCCTCATTGCTTCAATACCATTAAAAACGAATACCCAGCACTCGGAGGTAATTACGATATCGTACATCATACCCAGCTGCTCAAAGAACTTATCGACTCAGGTAAACTGAAAGTAGACGGAGGAGCTTTTGCAGGAAAGAAGATTACCTATCATGATTCGTGTTATCTGGGACGTGTAAACAATGAATATCTGGCCCCTAGAGAAGTGATCGCTAGTCTAGATGCAGATCTATCAGAACTCAAAAGATCGAAGAAGACAGGGCTTTGCTGCGGTGCAGGAGGAGCTCAGATGTTTAAGGAAGATGAGCCAGGTGATAAGAGAATAAATATAGAACGTATAGAAGAGGTAATCGATAGCGGTGCTGATATCGTAGCGGCTAATTGTCCGTTTTGTATTACCATGTTAGGAGATGGCTTAAAGGCCAAAGAAAAACAAGATGATATCATGGTGTACGATATCTCAGAATTAATCATCCAGTCTAATAAGTGGTAATATGATTTTAGATCTGATTGCATTAGATAATTCGTCTAAAGTCTGGATATACCAAGCCGATAGAGAATTTACTTATGACGAGCTGGACTTCTCTAGAGAAAAGATCCATGAGTTTTTATCGGTATGGACGAGCCATAATCAAGAACTTCATACCTATGGCAATATCTTCCATAGGCGATTTTTGGCCTTGTTTGTCGATGAGAGTGGAGCAGCTTCTGCAAGTGGATGCTCTATCGATAAGTCGGTGCATTTTGTACAGCAACTGGGTAATGTCTTGGGAATTGATTTTTTCAATCGCCTGAATTACAGCTATTTTGAGAATGAGGAGGAGATACAGATGCTTCCTCAGTCAGCCTTTTCAGAGGCCTATCAGTCTGGAACGATCACGGACGACACACTAGTCTTTGATCACTTGGTAAAATCCAAAGGTGACTTTCTCGAAAATTGGGTAAGACCATTGGGGCAAACCTGGATAAAGAGGGTAGTTTAATCTACCCCGATAATAATTTAGCTTTTAGACTTACTGAGCAGCCTCGTTTTGCTTCTTATTCTTTTCGATAAGTTCTAAGATCTCTTCATTGCTTTTTCCTAAATTGTCAAGTAGAAAAGTAACATCATCTGCTAAGTCATGCTTAGGATAATCAGCTAAGAATCTCTCGTAGGTTTCTCTTGCTAGATCCTCATTTTTCAATTCGTTTTCGATTACGAATCCTTTGAGGAATAGAGCAGTCGGTGTTTTTTCGTAAGTCGGATAAGAATCTATAATCCAGTCATATAAGCTCAAGGTCTTAGGAAATGTTCTTAAACTTCGAGCGATCTCTGCGGCTTTATATAGATATTCTGGGGCTTTTTCGTCATCATAAGCGAGGGCATAGGCTTCACATGCATTTACGTATTCCGATGAGCTTTTTCTATTAATTCCGTATTCATCGGGATTTTCAAATATGTTTTCAGCTGTTTTGAGCAGATACGCATGCACATCACCACCAGTCATCGCTTTCACCTTTTCTGCAAAAGCAGCTGATCGAGTGTCCTCAGGGTATAGATCTGCAAATGCTTGGAATAATATATTGGCCGTTTTATCACGTCTATTTGCAGTCATTAAGTTGGCCAATTCTAGAATAGATTCTTTTTTATCTACGGCTACATCTTTTGTTCGCATGGCCATTGTGAGAAAGGAAGCTGTCTTGGAATTTAACTTATGCTCTTTACTCACTTTGAGTCCTTTACTTATGAGGGCAGCTTTTGCCGTTTTAGACTCTTCGTTGGCTATAAGTTTATTGATTTCTTTTACGACATTATTGGCATTTGCAGGGCTAGGCTCCGCAGCGAGGCTTGCTTCTAAGTCTGCAAGTGTGTCCGTTTTTGGAGCATTATCCGTTTTACATTGTAGAAACAGGATAGAAGATAATAGTAAGGCAGCTAAGAATTTGTTCATGGTCGATTTTATTTATTCAAACTTACGAATCCGCTGTAAAATTGCAAAAACAATTCCATTTAGATCAACTATCGAGGAATTCATATGTTTGTGCTCTATGACGACGATATTCTGGTTTAGAAGAGATTTACGACTTAATGACAATGCTGGCCTATATAGAGCCCTCAAATCGGGTAGTAATGTGCAGCCCATTTTCATTTTTGATCGAAATATTTTGGATAAATTACCCGACACTGAAGATCCTAGAGTGAGCTTTATATATGAGCAGATCTCTAGCATGAAAGCATCGCTAAATGAAATGGGTAGTGATCTTCAGGTATATTACGGGAAGCCAGAAGAAGTTTTCAAAAAATTACTGAATGGAGGCAGTATAAACGCCATATACACCAATCGAGATTATGAGTCTTATGCCATCACAAGAGATGGACGAGTTCAGGAGCTGGCTTCCGCCAAAGGAGTAGCATTTCATTCTTATAAGGATCATGTGCTCTTTAGTGAAAACGAAGTGCTCAAGGATGATGGACTACCATATACGGTCTTCACTCCATACAAACGCAAGTGGTATAAAAAACTAGAAACCAGGATTGACGGAAGTGAATATTATTATTTCAAATCTTATCCTTGCGAAAAATACTATGCTAGTTTCCAGAAGCTGGATGCATCCCCT
>CALDEN010000158.1 GCA_937942405.1 uncultured Saprospiraceae bacterium | reverse complement strand
GGTATGTTTATGCCTGTCCAACTAGCGGCGATAGAAGCCCTTAAGTTGGGAGTAGACTGGTTTAACAAATTAAATCATAGTTATCAAAAAAGAAGAGCGATCGCATGGGATATTTTCAAGCTTCTAGGCATTGAATTTGATCCTGATGGGGTAGGCTTATTCGTTTGGGGCAAGGTGCCTAATGGCACAGGAGAGCAGATGAGTGATCTACTGTTAAAGGAAGCAAGGGTATTTATTACTCCTGGATTTATTTTTGGGGATAATGGAATGCATTACATACGCATATCCTTATGCTCACCCATACCTATACTAGAAGATGCCCTAGAAAGAATAGCTTCTGCAAAAATCCCATTAGTATGATGACTGTCGCAATTATAGGATTAGGTTTAATAGGTGGATCTATCGCCAAAGATTTAAAATCACAAGATCATTTCACGGTCTTGGGTGTAGACAATAATCAATTAAATGCTCAGAAAGCAGTTGAGCTAAATTTGGTAGACAAAATCGTCTCAAAGGAAGAAGCCTTCAAACTAGCTCTAATTATCATATTGGCCTTTCCTGTAGACCATATGGAATCTGCACTTCCACATATCCTAGATCTGATACCTTCTGACACAGTAGTTATCGATATGGGATCCACCAAGGAAAGGATTTGCCTAAGTGTTGCGAATCATCCTAAACGTGGTCAATTTGTAGCGGCACATCCACTAGCTGGAACAGAATACAGTGGACCGACAGCAGCTATTAATGATCTATTTAAAAACAAGAACATCATCATATGTGAAAAAGAGAAGTCGGAAGAAAAGGCTCTTGCGACAGCTTTAGATCTATTTAGTACTCTTGGGCTACATACCAGCTATCTAAGTAGTAGTGAACATGATAAGCATATGGCTTACGTATCACATCTCTCTCACCTGAGTTCGTTTACCTTGAGTCTTACGGTATTGGATATTGAGAAAGATGAAAGTAAAATATTTAATATGGCTAGTACTGGTTTTGACTCTACAGCGAGACTGGCCAAAAGTAATCCAGATACATGGGCAGCAATATTTGAAAAAAATAGTCAGCATCTTATCGAAGCAATAAATATATATGAGCACTATCTCAACGAATTTAAAGAAGCTTTGAAAGTAAAAGATAAAAGCAAATTATTAGATATGATGTCCTCCGCCAATGACATCAAACGTGTTTTAAATAAAAAATAAAATAAGATTATAAATAAGAATTATGAGTGCATCAGATACAAATCAAAAGAGAAAAACTTGGTTGACCAAAGACAAAAGACCAATCGTCATTGCTGGACCGTGTAGTGCCGAGACCGAAGAACAGGTAATGGAGACTGGCAAAAGAATAGCTCAAACGGGAAAAGTCGATATTTTCAGAGCTGGAATCTGGAAACCTAGAACACGACCGGGCACGTTTGAAGGGGTAGGAGTCAAAGGCCTACCATGGTTGCAAAAGGTCAAAGAATCTACAGGTATGCCACTTACGGTAGAAGTAGCTAAAGCTTCTCATGTCGAACTGTGCTTAGAATTCGGTATCGATATTTTATGGATAGGTGCTCGTACCTCTGTCAATCCATTTGTAGTTCAGGAAATAGCTGATGCTGTGAGAGGTGTGGACATTCCTATACTTGTCAAAAACCCAATCAATCCTGATCTAGCTTTATGGATGGGTGCTATGGAGCGATTTATGGCTGTAGGGATCAAAGAATTAGGTGCCATACACAGAGGCTTTTCTAATCTCGGAGAAACCTATTACAGGAATAGACCTCACTGGCAGATCGCATTGGATTTCAAAAGACAGATGCCTGACATTCCTTTAATCAATGATCCGAGTCACATTTGTGGACGTAGAGATATATTACAGGATGTTGGTCAAAAAGCCATGGATCTTGATTTTGATGGATTGATGATCGAGTCTCACATAGATCCAGATAATGCCTGGTCAGACGCCAAACAGCAAATAACACCTGAAGTTTTGGGCCAGATGATTACCGATATGATCCTTCGAGAGGATTATGAAAATGAACCTGAACTACAAAGCCCGATAGAATCCTTTAGACAAGAAATCAATCTTATAGATGATGAACTCATAAATCTATTATCCAATAGGATGACTGTGGCCCGTCAGATCGGTGCTTACAAGAAAAAAAACAATATGACCATTCTCCAACAGAAACGTTGGAATGACATTATCGAAAAGAGTAAAAAGCAAGCCGCTAAATCGGGATTAAGTGAGCAATTTATAATGAGTTTTATAAAGGCGATACATAATGAAAGTATAGATCAGCAAGAGAAGGTCTACAAAAGTGAGTAAAGCCATTGACTATAAGGTATAAGTTTAAGAAATGATTCGGTTTTATTGGCAACAGAATAATGCGGTAAATCAAGGAATGTGAAGTCGGTTTCATAAGAAAACCATGATACACACGTTCATGCTAAATAGGTTTTATCTTTATGGGGTTTCTATACGTTAATAAGAAGAGTGATTAGGATAAAAAAAATAGATCGATTGATATATGGTGGCTTCATAGGTCCATATCTGCTGTCTTTTTTTGTTGCTGAGTTTGTACTGATCATGCAGTTTTTATGGAAATTCATAGATCGTATACTAGGTAAAGGAATTGGATTTTTCCAAATTATGGAATTGCTCTTTTACATGGCTGTAAAGTTGATTCCGATGGC
>CALDEN010000157.1 GCA_937942405.1 uncultured Saprospiraceae bacterium | reverse complement strand
GGATGCCCGTCAATAAATACAAATAACTGTACCTCTACCTCTGGTAATAGCTGTGGACAACCTGACTTTTGGTTCAACTACATGGATTACGTAAACGATGCATGTATGTGGATGTTTACAGAAGATCAATCTCAGCTTATGTATAACACTGCATCGGGCGGTGGTTTTAATAGTGCTCCGTGTAGTCCTTCCCAGGGATACTCGCCGACTTATCCTACAGGCTGTGCGGCAAATATTTTGCCTCTAGAACTTCTACTCATAGACTCAGAAGATTTACTCTGTTTTGGAGATTTTTCTGGATATATCGAAGTAGAAGCAACGGGAGGAGTTCAGCCATATACGTATTTTATAAATGGTACGAACAATGGTGGAAACCCTGTTTTTTCTGGTCTTCCTGGCAATGACTACTTCATTCAAGTAGTCGATGATCAAGGTGAAACGCAGGATCTTACGATTACGATCAATGAACCTACCGCTCTATTTGCCTTTGAAACCATAGTCAACGATGCATCTTGTTTTGGAGAAGAAGATGGAAACTTTGAAATCGAAGTCGGAGGCGGTACTCCTGGACCACAGGGTTATGACATCAGTGTTAACGGTACCAGCTTTGGGTCACAGTTAGTTTATACAGACCTCGCCGCAGGCTTTTATATGATCGCGGTATCAGATGTCAATGATTGTGAAGCTTCAGTCGGTGTACAGATTGCAGAACCTCCACAACTCGTGATGGGAATGGATACAATGATCTCTAATCTTTGTTGGGAAGACTCACTAGCCGTCATCGATCTAAATGCGTCTGGAGGGACACCTGGGTATATGTTTTCTATACTTGGAGATACTATAAGCAACGATACAGGTTATTTTAACAATTTACAGGGAGATACTCTTATTGTAGTTTTAACGGATACCATAAACTGTACTCTTTTAGATACATTTTTAATTCCTGGTCCGGACTCATTAGTCCTGCAAGCAAGTAATATCGGCAACAATAATTGTCCTGGTGATATGGATGGCGAAGTACTCCTCATAACCAGTGGTGGCAATGGTGACTTTACCTATGAGCTAGAAGGTATGTCTTCTAATGATACAGGTATCTTTACCGATTTACCAGCTGGCACTTATTATTCCTCTGCCGTAGATAGTAACAACTGTATGGCATTCGATACGTTTGATATTTTGGCTCCAGCCGAAATAGACATTACAATGATCAACATAGAACCTGTGACTTGTGGTGGAAGTGCCGATGGTCAGATCGATGCCTCTGCAGAAGGCGGTAGTGGAAATCTCAGCTATTCTATAGACGGAACTAATTTTCAAGACAACGGTACATTCTCTGATCTTACTGGAGGGAACTATACTCTGACAGTATTAGATCAATCCAACTGTTCTGCCACAGAAGATGTCGAGGTTGTTGAAGACTCTCCCCTAGCCCTATCGATAGCGGATCAAGTGGATGCAATCTGTTTTGGAGATACTTCTGGATCTGTGACCATCTCTGCTCAAGGAGGTGCCGGAACCGTAAGCTTCAATCTGGATGGTGAAATAAATGACACCGGAGTATTTACTGATTTAACGACGGGCTCATACTCTATCATCGTTACAGATGATAACGATTGTACAAAAATGATAGAAGTAGAAATAGATGGATCCTCAGATCTTGCAGGAAGTATCGCCATGGTCGAAAATATTTCTTGTTTTGGCACATCTGATGGAATAGCAATGATCAATGGCTCAGGTGGCGATGGCAACTATATGTACTCGATAGATGGGGTAAACTTCCAGTCTTCTAACGTATTTACATCACTCAACCTTAATTCATATGAAGTAACGATTCAAGATGGAACCGGATGTCAATACGTTGATTTCTTTGAGATAACGGAACCTGATCCTTTAGAGATTACTATGCAAGATGGGACTAATCTAGACTGTTTTGATTCTGAAGATGGAACGATCGATGTAAGAGTAATCGGAGGGACAGGAAACTTGACCTACTCTATAGGAGCCGCAGCTTTGGACAATACGACAGGCCAGTTTTCTGGACTAGCAGCCGACACGTACAACGTAATCATCACTGACGAAAACGATTGTTCGATAAGCACCTCTATAGAATTAAGCTCTCCACCTGAAATCACATATATGGTCTCTGATCAGCTAGACTCTAACTGTGATGGTGATGAGATCGGTGCATTCAGAGTAACTGGTAATGGCGGATCAGGTGGATACTCTTATGAAGTAAGTGGAAACCCCGCTAATACAACTGGTCTATTTACAAATGTAGGAGCAGGGAGTTACACTGTTATCATTACAGATAGTAATGATTGTAGCACAGAGGCCTTTGTAGATGTATCATCAGGAAGTGATATCATCGCATCTCTAGGTATGGACCAAGATCCATCGTGCCAGGGAACTATGGACGGCACAGTATCTTTTGACGCAAGTGGAGGAACCGGAACATTAAGCTACATCCTAGATGGAGAGGTAAATAATACTGGAAACTTTACGGACTTAGAGGCAGGAAACTACACGGTAAGCATTACGGATGAGGCAGACTGTTTAGTTACGCTCAGCTTTGAACTGGAAGATCCAGATCCTATAACGAGTGCAGTATTATCTACGACAGCAGCTACTTGTGACGGAGGGAATAACGGAGTCGTAGAACTGACTGCAATGGGAGGAACCGGCACGTTCACCTATGACGTAAATGGTGATAGTAACACTACGGGAGTCTTTAATACCCTACCTACAGGGAGCTATAATGCGATCATAACAGATACTAATGATTGTCAGACTATGCAATCATTTACAATAGATGGACCGGATCCTATTAATGGTTTTATCGCTAGTCAGGAAGATGCGACTTGTAATGGAGCGGACGACGGTAGAGTTACAATAGCAAGTGATCTATCCGTTGAAATTTACCTAGATGGGGTTTTATATGATGGAGCTGCACTATCTATGTTGGAAGCTGGAATCTATGATTTTGAGTTAATTACGGCAGACAACTGTTTTGAAACATTACAGGTAACCATAGGTGAGCCGGATGCCATCTCGGTAATTCTAGAGCAATTAACCGATAATCCATGTGCTGGCTTAGAGGAAGGAAATGTAAGCCTATCTGCATCAGGAGGTACGGGCACACTCAGTTTTAGTATGAACGGAGAGACCAATACATCTGGAGTATTTACAGACTTAGCTGGTGGCGAATATATAGTTACTGTTGAAGATCAAAACGGATGTACTCAAGAAGAAAGCATTACCATTTCTCAAGGTTCTGCACTTAATGCAAATGCAGGAAGCCTTTCTGTAGATACTGGAATGAATAATGGATCTGCTACCATCAATGTATCAGGCGGAACTGCACCTTACAGTTATAGTTTAAATAATAGTCAGTCTGTAACTACGTCTACATTTGAAAACTTATCTGCCGGTGTTTACACTGTCCTCATAGAAGATCAGCAAGGATGCCAAACCTCACTATCGTTTACGATCGAATTGATGGAGCGTCCAGATAACAAGGCACTATTCAATGTCACATGTACACCTAATCCTACCTCAGGCATGTTTACATTAGGGTATGAA
>CALDEN010000156.1 GCA_937942405.1 uncultured Saprospiraceae bacterium | reverse complement strand
TATAATGAGTTTTGCACGTATCTACTGATCTACGCCAGTTACGCAGATCTAGAATTTAGTCAAGCTGAAAAAGAACTTATCCTTTCTAAAATAGACGAAGAGTCTTTTAAGAAAATAGAAGAGACCTATCTAGAGGCGACTGACTTTAGACGTCTAGAAATAATCCTAGAGCACAAAGGACTATACTATCCTACTGCTGCTCAGAAACAAGAACTTCTAGCCAAAATCAATGAGCTTTTTAATGCAGATGGAGACTACTCAAAACTAGAGAGAAATTTAAACCTATTCTTAGAGCGTTTACTCTAAGCTTTACTACCCAATTGTAAGTCTGGATTAGGTTTAACAATCATCTGAATGGTATTAGGAATACGCTCCACAAAGAGCTTAGTACGATCCTGTGTTAATCGTTCGATGATCTCTTTATTGTAATGACGAATGGTAAGCAACTCTAGATCTTCCTGTTGATCTATATTAAAGTTTTTACTTAAGTCCGTGACGAGTTTTTGAATTCGATGAGGTACATTATCAGCCGAGATAATAAAACTCACTGCGGTGTTTTTCATCATTTTAATTTTTACTCGGTGCTTAGCTATTAATGAGAATATCACACTTAAATGATCCTCTGCGACAAAGGAAAAATTCTTAGTGGCTATTTTCAATAAACATTGATTATGCTCAAATACGATGATCGGCGGATAGGCTATATCTTTCTGTTCTGATATCCATGTACCAGAACCCTCAGGCTCTATAAATGAGCGTATCTGTAATGGAATTCCTTTATTCTGTATCGGCTTGATTGTCTTTGGATGTATAACCTTAGCTCCATAATAGGTCATTTCTATGGCCTCCCGATAAGACATCTTATCGATCTTAGTGACATCGTCGAAAAGTCGAGGATCCCCGGATAATATACCCGGCACATCTTTCCATATAGACATCTCTTTTACATCCAAACAATAGCTAAAAATAGAAGCCGTAAAGTCAGATCCCTCACGACCCAGTGTGGTCGTAAAATTTTCTGATGTAGCAGCAATAAACCCCTGAGTTACGATTACATCATAGTCGCCAAATATTTGTGTAGTTTTATTAACTATTCGTTTTTGGGTTTCAACCCAGTCCACCTTAGCCTCTCGGTACGTATTGTCTGACAGTATCACATCTCTCACATCTAACCACATTACATTGACCCCTTGTGTATGTAGATAATGAGCGAGAATTTTAGTAGAAACAAGCTCTCCTACAGATACGATTTGATCATACTCAAAATCATAATCTTCATGGGGGGCATCTTCTATCATCCATTCTATCTCGACAAAAGCTTCATTGATCTCATCCAAGATCATTTCTTTATTTTCAAAGAGTAGGTCTATAATTTCGTAATGCTTTTGTTTGAGTAGATTCAGTGCGATAAAGGGATCTGTATCAGCAGCATAATGATCAGCAACTACTTGCTGAAGTGCATTGGTCGTTTTACCCATTGCAGACAATACGATCACCGCTTTTTCTGTGCGATAGGTCTTGATAATGTTTACTACATTTCTGAATCCATCAGCGTCCTTGACAGATGCTCCTCCAAATTTATGTACTTCCATATCCCGTTTAAATCAGTTTTGAACTTATAAAGATAGTAGCAAAACAGAGCTTTGAGCATAAGAGTTTAAGAGCATTGAAATAAAAACAAATACTACAAATATTTTATCGTTTATATTCTCGATTAAGAACATTGTTTGGCATGAGCCTGTAAAACGGTCTGATCAGGTATAATTAGAGAGAGTATATAGATCTTAGAGCACGTGAATTCTGTCATTTTATTGTAAGTTTACTACCTAGAAAAACTTTAAATGGAAGCGACTATTTCTAACGCGTTGTTCTTATTTTGTATAGGTATGATTACGGTATTCAGCATATTGGCTTTGGTCATATTTTGTGGAAGAATACTGATCAGTATTGTCAATAAGTGGTTTCCTGAAAAGAAAAAAAGTTTAAATCCTTCCGAAGAGATAAGCAATAAAACACTCCAAGTGCTCAATGCTACGATCAAACAACTTACCGCTTCTAAAGGAGTCATCCATAAAGTAGAAAAGCTCAAGTAAAATGGGTAAAGAAATAAAGTTAGCCCTTGTCTATAGAGACATGTGGCAGTCGTCAGGGAAATACGTACCACGTGTAGACCAACTATTAAAAGTTGCCAATCCCATAATAGATATCGGGTGCTTTGCTCGGGTCGAAACCAATGGTGGTGGATTCGAACAGATCAATCTACTCTTTGGTGAAAACCCAAACATTGCAGTACGTAAATGGACACAACCCTTTAATGACGCGGGTATACAAACCCAAATGCTGGAAAGAGGCCTCAATGGAATACGGATGAGTCCTGTACCTGCCGATGTCCGACAACTGATGTTTAAAGTAAAGAAACTACAAGGAACAGATATTTCTAGATCTTTTGATGGATTGAATAATCCTCAGAATCTAGAGCTTTCATTTAAATATGCTAGAGAAGGAGGCATGATTGCTCAAGCAGCATTAAGTCTCACCTACTCTCCATTACATAATGTAAACTACTATATCGAATTAGCTGAGCAATATATCGCTCTCGGTGCAGAAGAAATCTGTATAAAAGATATGGCGGGTATCGGTCGCCCTGCATCTGTAGGTAAGATCGTAGCTGGAATAAAAAGTGCTCATCCCGATATAGTTATCCAATATCATGGACACTCTACTCCGGGATTCTCTGTAGCATCTTCTTTAGAAGCCGCTCGAAATGGAGCTGATATCATAGATGTGGGAATGGAACCACTGAGTTGGGGAACGGGTCATGCAGATCTATTGACGATCCATGAAATGCTCAAGGATGATGGATTTTCTCTTCCGGACATCAATATGAAAGCATACATGGAAGTACGGAGTCTGTCACAAGAATTTATAGATGACTTCTTGGGTATGTACATCAATAAGCAGAATCGATTTATGAATTCCCTGCTCATCGGTCCAGGTTTACCGGGTGGTATGATGGGAAGTCTCATGGCCGATCTCGAGAAAAACCTGAAGAGCATCAATAAATGGTTGACCAAAAATGACAAGCCTCTCCTCACTCAAGAAGAATTGCTGATAAAGCTCTTCGATGAAGTAAAAGAAATATGGCCTCAGATGGGTTATCCTCCGCTGGTTACTCCATTCAGTCAGTATGTAAAAAATGCTGCTTTAATGAACATCTCTCAAATGATCAAAGGCAAAGATCGATGGTCGATGTTGGATGAAAACACCTGGGGTATGCTTATGGGTAAATCTGGTCAATTACTAGGCCCTATAGATCCAAAGCTCCAAAAACTAGCTTCTGAGCAAGGTAGAGAATACTTTACCGGTAAGCCACAAGACTTATATCCCAACGAACTAGATCTATATCGATCCAAGATGAAGGAAAAAGGCTGGGATTTTGGTCAAGATGATGAGGAATTGCTCGAATATGCCATGCATCCTCCTCAGTATGAGGCTTTTAAATCAGGTAAAGCAAAAGAGAATTTCCTCAAAGACTTCGAAGAGCGTAAGGCAAAAGCGGCGTCTGCCTCAACAGGAGGATCAGCTGCTGGCTCAATGCCTAACAAGGTGGAAGTTGAAGTAAATGGGGAGAAATATCTCGTGCATATCAAATATCCTGATGGACAAAAAGATAAAAAAGACTATGCGTCTGATGACATCGTCCAGTCTAAAACGAGCCAAAATATAGCAGGCAGTTATATTGATTCTCCATTGGAAGGAAAATTCTTTTTAACCAAGGACTCTTCTGAAAAAGGACTCAAGGTCGGAGACATCGTAGAAAAAGGTCAAACCGTAGCTTACATCGAAGCGATGAAAGTGATCAATGCGATCACCGCAGATAAGTCAGGAGAAGTAACAGATATTTATTTTTCTCCAGGAGATGAAGTGGAAGAAGATGATCACCTTATCGGATTAAGCTAGTCATATGGAAGTGCTAAATAAGATATACGAAATGACTGCATTTGGAGAATTAGCGGCAAGTCCTGCTTCTTTTCTGATGATATTTATTTCACTGGGTTTATTGTATCTCGGGATATATAAAAAATTTGAACCATTATTACTGGTCCCTATTGCTTTCGGTGTTTTACTCGCCAATATGCTTCCTTATACGGTAGGAGAAGCCTACCCTGCTGGTAGTATGGCCGTGGTACAAAATACTGCTGCAAATGGTCTAGAACACATGCCCATAATAGAGATAGCTAAGCAATATGGCATAATGAATATGTTGTATTACTTACTCATAAAGACTGGATTGCTACCTCCACTCATTTTTCTCGGAGTAGGTGCA
>CALDEN010000155.1 GCA_937942405.1 uncultured Saprospiraceae bacterium | reverse complement strand
TTCAAGACGAGTCATCAGCCCAAAAAACATACCCAGCGTCCACTCTTCCAGACAGAAACCAGAGACTTTGAGCTTCCTGACTTTACGATCAGTGAGTTAGAAAATGCTTTTGACGAGATCGAATTACTCGGATTTCCGCTGAGTGATCCCTTTAATCTCGTACGTGACCAGCTCCCGTCTCGCCTACTGGTCAGTGATATGCCTCGATTTATCAATAAACGAATCACCTTATACGGATATCTCGTCACTGTAAAACCTACCAAGACCAAAAAAGGAGACCGTATGTACTTCGGTACCTTCCTAGATCAGGCTGGAGAATGGGTCGATACGGTACACTTCCCTCCTGTCGCTCGACGATATCCGTTCAGAGGTCGAGGCATCTATAAACTGGAGGGTGTGGTCAAAGAAGAATTTGGATTTCTGACCCTAGAAATTACTGCTCAGCAACGCTTAAACTATGTAGAAGACCCCCGATTTGCAATGGCGTAAAATTTATTTTTTAAAAATCACAAAAGTCTTCCCACTCATCTAAAGTTTTGCAATACATTTGCAAATTGCTAAAACTCAACCACCACCATAAAGAGTGAATCAAGTACCAAAGAAAAAAAAGGAATTATACGACTATCAAAAAGAAGATCTTAAAAACGTCTTTAATAAAATCGTAAATAGCCCTACTAATCATAATATCGTTTACCAACTACCGACCGGAGGGGGTAAAACCGTCATATTCTCTGAAATCGCCAGGAAATACATCGAAGAGTATAAGAAAAAAGTACTCATACTCACACACCGTATAGAGCTTAGCGAGCAGACATCGAGAATGCTGACAGAGTTCGGAGTGACTAATATGGTGATCAATGCCAAGGTCAAAGAACTTCCTGAACAGGAAAAGTATGTCGCCTACGTAGCGATGGTAGAAACCCTCAACAATCGTCTCAAATACGACGAATGGAAACTAGATGATATCGGACTCGTCATCATCGATGAGGCTCACTACAACTCGTTCCGTAAGCTATTCCAGTACTTTGAGGAAAGTATGATACTCGGTGTCACCGCTACCCCGCTGAGTAGTAATATAAAGCTCCCGATGAACGAGGTCTATAAAGAGCTCATCGTCGGTAATAATATCTCTACCCTGATAAAAAAGGGATTCTTATCAGAGGCGACTATTTACAGCTTCGAGGTAGGTCTAGGGACACTGACTATCGGTATCAATGGAGATTATACCGTAAAATCATCAGAGGAACTCTATACCTCAGATAAGATGCAGAATAAGCTGATCTACGCCTACAATAAGATCGCTAAAGGAAAGAAGACACTGATATTCAACAATGGTATCGCCACCTCTAGAGCAGTATACCATAACTTTAAAGAAGCCGGTCTCAATGTCCGACATCTAGATAGTAAAATGGGTAAAGTCGAACGTAAGGAAGTCCTCGCCTGGTTTAAAGAAACTCCCGATGCGATATTATCGTCTGTAGGGATCTTAACCACGGGTTTTGATGAACCTACGATCGAGTGTATCATTATGAACAGAGCGACGAGATCTCTTACGCTCTACTTCCAGATGATCGGTAGAGGATCACGGGTCCTTCCCAACAAAAGTACCTTCAGTGTAATCGATCTGGGTAATAATGCCTTACGATTCGGACAATGGTCGGCAGACATAGACTGGTACAAGATCTTCAGATCTCCACAATACTTTATCGATAATCTCATCAGTGATGCCGATATCGAAAAACGTTTTGTCTATCGAGTACCTCCAGAAATAAAGGAACAATTCCCCAATTCTGAAGCGATCGAATTTGATATTAAGAAAGCACATCAAGAAGTCATTGCCACAAGGCTCAAGACCTCGGTCATACTAGATAAATCTCTAGAAAATCACATAAAGCTGATCACCGAAAATGCAGAAGACTTCGAACAAGCCATACACCTGGTCAATGTACTGCATGATGAAATCGGTGATCGAATCAGAAGATATTCCTACTGCCTCGTAAATACCACACGTAATTATCGAGACTGGGTAGAAGAAGAGTACAAGAAAAAATTGAAGGCTCGACTGATGAGAGAGTACTAGAATATACGATAGACTATTTACTTCACATATTGCACCTAGAACAGACTAGGAATGTTCTCCTGTGATCCTGTACATTGCCATACCCCTTAATTTGCGTATATCCAAAGCCCGGTTTATAAAGATTAATTAACCAAGATAAATTTCACAGCCTTGGCTAATCTTTTATATAATTAAGATGTTACATGTCATATGGACAGAGATCAAAAAGTACAAAGCATCAGGCCACAATTGGCCCTTGAAAATGTAGACACTAAAGCTATAGAACAATTCCAAAATGAGACACTCCGACCTATCTTAAAACTCCAACACGAGCTCACACAGTTCATTTTAAAACATCATCGAAACTATAAATCACTCAACAGTTCTAAACTAGAAGAAAAAGAATACCAGCAAGCGATCAAGACATTTATTCAAACCAACGTCGAGCTAAAGAATCAATTGATCGGTGCAGTAGTCGGTCTATTTATGGCTGATGAATTAGCGTTTTACATTACACAACGGAAAGAGATCAATAAACGAATAATTCAGATGCAAGTAAATCGGTATTCTGACACTTTTAAATCCCAAGGTCGATCCTAAAACAATGGATCGGACTAGGCATTATAGCTCCTCAAAAAATGCTCTTAAAAATGGCATCATCGGTGGCCCAGTAAACACTTTCAGGTCCTCAAGAAAAGAAGTCTTTTCGTCCAAGAATTTAAAGATGATATCCGTATCCAGACGCTTAAACATCTTGCCGAACACCTCATCACCTGTAGCTTTACCCGTAAGCAGAGCATTAAGAAAAATCTGATCGTATCTTCTGAATCGGTTTTTACTACTGATCGCTTTATCTATATCTCCATCTAGAATCATGGCATTAGCCAGAGCTTTACTCTTTTCTTGGATACGTTTAAAGGCATAGCCTGAAGAGGCTTTGACCCATCCTCCGGCAGTACCGATATGTTTTATACGAGCTGTATTATGCTGCTCAAACGCATAAGTAGTCATCGGAATAATCCCGAACTCCTCTTCCACAATTGTATGGTTTTCAATAGCCAACTGGCTTACGATATAGTCTTTCAAAATCCCGTCGTAGGTGGCATGATCCAGGATCGTATTTGAAAAAATGGCCACTTCTACGAGGGCTTTTTTAGTAGATGTAGGCAGGACATATAAGAATCGGATCTCTCCACTCTGCTCTACTCTGAAATCCATAAACGTCGCCACATCTGGCTGGAATACTTCTTTTTCTGTCTGGATCTCCCATCCCTTGAAGTGCTGCAATACATTTTGGCTAGAGCCAAAATCAAAGCCCTCGTCTAAGTAAGATTTAAACACTCGATCGCAACTGTAGTCTCCGTCCGATGTAGAAACAACTACTTCGTTTTCAGCTTCTTTAAATCCATTTACATCTGCTTGTAAGAAGTCTACATTGGCGTAAGCCTTTAGATGATCCTTCATAAAAGCATAAAAATCTACAGAGCGTATCTTCTTATATCGATATGGCGAGATATCTATCTGCTCCTCATGTACCGAGCTATAAAAATTAATC
>CALDEN010000154.1 GCA_937942405.1 uncultured Saprospiraceae bacterium | reverse complement strand
GCCAAAAAAGCCAAAGAACAAGGCAACCAAAAAGCAATGCTTCTCTCTACTCGTAAAGCAGCAAGGCTTAAAGAAACGAATGGAAAGTACATCGCTCTTCACAGCAAAATATCGGTACTGTATAAAGTACTGACCAAGATGTACTCTAACTCTGAGATCTTACTAGAAGATACTAAAGATCAGGTAAGGGTAAAAGAACAAGAACGTAAAGCGATACGAGCAAGTCACTCGGCAATGAAATCTGCCATGAGCGTCATCAAAGGTGATCCAGACAAACGTGCAATGTTCGATCAAGCGATGGAACACATGGCGGACGATGTAGCCAATAAAATCGGAGAGATGGAGCAGTTTATGGAAATGTCGTCTGACTTTATGGATTCGATCGATCTACAAAACGGAGTATTTGAGGAAAAAGGACTCAAGATGCTCGAAGAGTACGAAAAGAAGAGTACCCTACTCCTACTCGGAGGACAGGAACAGATCGATGAAGACACCTTAGAACTCAAAGAAGCCGATGTCCAGTTAAAAGACCTAGGAGGCTCAAGTAGCTACGAAGGAATGTTTGACTAAGGTCAAAATAAAAACATAGTATTTAAAGAGGCTGGTCTTAGAAACGACTAGCCTCTTTTTTTTCACAAACCCCGTAATTACTAAACAAAATCGTACTGTAAGTGTAAGTAATTATAATTATTTTAACGTTCGCAAATGACAAAGTAGAAGGAAAGGAAATGGCTTAATTACGTTCAGTATAAATAAGTAATCCATATATATTCCAACCTTCCATCTTTATCAGTCGTATAAATTCTATAGACAACTGGTTCATTTATAAACAACTGTTTCATTTAGATGACGGCTCCCATGCCACCATTAAAACCAAATAGGATGAACAGGCTTCCACTTTGCTTGAGCGTAATGCTACTGCTTTCCACAAATCTTTCTAGTCAAATTTTCGGTGCCCCAGATCCTTGCACAGACGGAAGTGAAGATACATGTGAATGTGATACTGCTCCAATACTTTGTACTCTTAATGATCTCGATGGGTATGAGTACGACATGGATACATTTGAACATCCCAATGATGGTCCAGATCCCATGTGTCCGCCACCGGATGGTAATAATACAACTTCTCATAATCCGACGTGGTTCGCCTTTATTGCCTGGTGTGAGGATATAACGCTTGAAGTTACGGCAACTGATTGTGTAGATGGCCCAGCTTGTAATGGAAACAATGATTTTGGAATACAGGTTGGTATTTATGAAGATTGCTCTTTAGATGAAAATTCCGCAATCGCATGTGGAACAGATGTAGACGGTTGTGAAGATGATTACACCAGAGTATTGAATGTAACAGGCATGACTATAGGAAATAATTATTATTTCCTAGTTGATGGTTGTTGTAGTTCCGCTTGTCATGTGGAAATAGAAGTAATCGGAGACTGTGGTCTCGGAGAGATCGGGCCATGGACGCAAGAGATTCAAGGAGAATGTGTCTTATGCCCAGATGACCTTACACAGACCTATGAAATCGATGCTCACCCTGGAGCCGTAAATTATTACTGGTATCTAGATGGTTCAGAAGTAGGTACAGCTACTCAACCTGCCTTAATTGAAACCATCACCTTTCCTGGATCAGGTACCTATGAGCTCTGTATCGATGTAGATAATAAGCCATGTATTACAGAAGATTCTGATCCAGAACCATTATGTAAAACGATCACCGTACTTAATGAGCCTGCTGATGCAGGAGATCTCAGTGCGACCACTTCTCCATCCTGCCCTACTGAAGAGATCTCTTATAGTACTACAGGGTGGGCCGATGACCCAGCCTTTGACCAATGGATCATCCTCACCGATGATACTGGCCTCATCATACAAGCTGCAGAAGGCAACTCAGGTGCCTATACCGCAGATGAGTGTGTCACCTATACCGTCTACAGTTATAACTTCTATAATGACAGCACCTTTACTGTTCCGATCGTAGGAGAAAACGTCAATAACTTTGATGCTTGTGATCTCTGTTTCTGTGAGCTCGTAGAGTTAGATATCACCTGGGAAGACACAGAAAACCCGATGTTTACCAGTCCACCCGATGATGTAACGATTACCTGCTACGATGATCTAGGCCCGATCGGTGAAATCGATTTTACAGA
This sequence comes from uncultured Saprospiraceae bacterium, assembly GCA_937942405.1. Lineage (GTDB taxonomy): Bacteria > Bacteroidota > Bacteroidia > Chitinophagales > Saprospiraceae > JAHDHU01. The sequence continues at coordinate 2,443 of CALDEN010000154.1, read as the reverse complement.
CAACTGCTTAGTAGACGGACCGATACTCGGAGAAGAGACAGGAGATGCAACAGCCTGCGACGGCGGATCCTATACGAGAACGTGGACGGTCACCGACTCTTGTGGCAATTCTGCCATGCATACTCAGATAGTTACGGTAGATCCCATACCCATCGCTGCTTTTGATGTTTTTCCACCAGATACGACTTTAAGTTGTGCAGATTTAATAGATGGAGATGTAGCCATAAATTATTCTAACAATGCTCCGAGTACTTGTCTGATCGAAGGATCAGTAGTGGGAACGACCAATGACGTGGTGGATATTTGTGGTGGTGATGTTACCTATACTTGGGAATTTGAAGATCAATGTGAAAGAACCATAACACATACACAAACAGTAACACTCGAAGGACCTCTGGACATTTTATTTTTAGATGTTCCAGATGATGTGACTATAAACTGTGATCAGTTACCCTTCACCCCTGTTAATCTGGATTACTCCAATGACGATGAAGGCCAATGTCTTTATGCAGGTACAGATGTCGTGCCTACCAGTGTCGGAGATCTATTGGTATGTGGGGATCAGATCACTTTTACCTGGAGTATTACAGACGATTGTAATCGGACATATGACACGATGCAAGTCGTCACTTTAGAAGATATAGAAGAACCAGAGCTTACAGACCCACCTGGAGATTTAACTTTTGATTGTTTCTCTGAGGTTCCTCTAGCGATGGATGTAGAATGGACAGATAACTGTGACGGTGCTGGACTGATCGGTGCGACCGAAAGTGGTACCATCGATGCATGTACTGGAGGATCCATCACACGTACCTGGGAGTATACCGATGCATGTCTACTCACTGTGAGTCATACCCAGACGATCACGGTAAACCCTCGACCCGATGTAGTATGGATAAGTGCATTGCCCGACGACATCGATGTCGTCTGTGGAGAGGCTCTTCCTGCTGATATAGATCTGGAATATTCTAACTCGGCCGTGGATGCATGTCTGCAGACAGGTTTTGCTCCGATGGTGCAGTCGGGTACCTTAGATGTATGTGGAGACGAGATTACACGTACCTGGGAGTTTATTCCAGACTGTGGGCCTACGATTACACATACTCAGACGATTACTTTAATAGATACAGAAAATCCTGTATTTGTAGATCCTCCCGGCGACGAGACTTTTGATTGTTACACACTGGTACCAGTAGCAGAAAATCTGACTTGGACAGATAACTGTGATGGAACAGGAGAGGCCATACCAGTAGAAAGCGGTAGCATAGATCAGTGTACTGGAGGCTCTATCACCCGTACATGGGAGTATACCGATGATTGTGGATTGCCCGTCAGTCATACACAGACCATTACCGTAAATCCTGTACCAGATATCGAGTGGACAGGTACACCTCCCGATGATATCGATGTGGTATGTGGAGAAGTACTTCCTGATTTACTCCCATTAGATTATAGCAATAGTGGAGTCGATGTATGTCTAGAAACTGGCTCTGCGATTCCTACAGAATCTGGAGAATTATTAATCTGTGGCGATCAGATCACCCGTACCTGGGAAGTCGTACCCCAGTGCGGCCCTACCCTTACCCATACACAAACGATCACTCTTGTAGATACAGAAGAACCGGTGTTGCTGGATCCTCCGGCAGATATGACATTTGAATGTTTCTCTCAAGTACCAGTCATGGAAGACCTGGACTGGACGGATAACTGTGACGGTGCAGGTACCGTAGCAGGAACTGAGAATGGAACAATCGATGAATGTACTGGAGGAACGATAACTCGTACATGGACGTACACCGATGCATGTAACTTAACGGCTACTCACGAGCAGACCATTACCGTAAATCCTCGACCTGATGTTATGTGGACTACTAGTTTACCTCAGGACTTTAACGTGGTCTGTAATGAGGTTTATGATGAAGCCATTGAATTAGATTTCACAAACGATGGAGAGGATGATTGTCTAGAGTCCGGTACCGTAACTGCAACTGAGGAAGGTGAGTTACTGGTGTGTGGAGATCAGATTGTTCGTACATGGGAGTATGTTCCAGAATGTGGACCGACACTGACCCATACACAAACGATCACCCTTGAAGATACGGAGGCTCCTGTGCTTATAGATGGACCTACCGATGTGACATTAGACTGTTATCTCGATGTACCTCTAGGGATGGATCTCGAGTGGACGGATAACTGTGATGGAACAGGGACTGTTGGTTTTACGGAAACGGGTACCATTGCAGATTGTGATGGAGGATCCATAACCCGTACCTGGACCTACACCGACATGTGTAATAACCCCGTAACTCATGAACAGGTAATCACTGTAAGCCCTACTCCGATTGCTGCATTTATCGCTCCCCCTCAAGACATCACTGTTTCTTGTGCATCTGTACCAGACTCTGCACCAGATTTGAGTTATACCAATGATGAAACTAACAAC
>CALDEN010000153.1 GCA_937942405.1 uncultured Saprospiraceae bacterium | reverse complement strand
AGTCGCAACAGCACTGAATATATCGAGTAGTAATTTATATTCGGCAAGAGTATTTCCTGATATCATACTGGTCAGTAAATTTCCGATTTTAGATGTCGGAGCTGTAGCTGGCAATGGCGTTTTTAAAATCGACATAGGAACTCGAGAGATGATAATTGTCAACTGTCATCTGGCCTGTTGTGAAAACGATGATCAAAGAGAAGAAGAAGTAGCAGATATACTCAACTATATCGAAGAGGCTAAGGCCAATAATGCCAGTGTAGATATCACAGCAGACTCCCCTATCATTATTTTGGGAGATATGAACTTTGTCGGAAATGCCGAGCAGCCTTATGATCTCATCCATGGACAAAACGGCGGCCCCGATTGGGGAACTAAGATGGAAGATGCTAAGCCGATAACCACTGGAGAGACAGCTGCATTTACATGGTACCAGCCATTCAGTAGCTTTTATCCGGGCAGACTGGATTATCTGATCTATAGTGGTTCTGTGCTCAAGGCAAAAAACAAATTCAATCTATTTACGACTTCTATTCCCGATGATATATTGAACCTATATAATTTAGAACGTTCAGATTCAGAAGTAGCCTCTGATCATTTGCCGGTAATTGTGGATTTTGATAAAGACAAAATTAGTGCAAGCTCAGAGATCGTCATAGACTCATGGCTTATATATCCAAACCCCGCGGAAGGGATTATACATATCGGTGATCATGTAGAACGTATCGAAATAAGAGACCTCTCTGGTAGACTTTTAATGTCCTGTGACGCTCCACATTCGAGTATAGATATCTCACAATTGACCTCAGGGAACTATCTGATGAGTAGAATCACAAATGGAAAGTCAGAATCTCGTCTTTTTCAAAAAAGATAAGCCTAGAATGGCCCTAAAATGCCGATAATTCCTCTCAGTAAAGTACTTTTGCAGCCAGAAATAATCGAGTCTAATGCTATCAGTTCATAATGTATCCTTACAGTTCGGTAAGAGAGTTTTATTTGATGAAGTAAACATCAGTTTTTCAGGTGATAACTGTTACGGTGTCATCGGTGCCAATGGTGCCGGTAAGTCTACTTTACTAAAAATACTTTCTGGTGATAAAGATCCCAATACGGGAAATGTATCTCTAGAGGCTGGAAAAAGGATGGCAGTTCTGAAGCAGGAGCATTTTGAATTTGACGAAGTGACGGTCATGGACACTGTGCTACAAGGACACAAAGTTCTATGGGATATCATGGTGGCTAAAAATGAGCTTTACGCCAAAGAAGATTTTTCTGATGAGGATGGAATAAAAGCATCTGAACTAGAAACTGAATTTGCAGAAATGGATGGCTGGAGTGCAGAACCAGAAGCAGCGAGTCTACTCAGTGGTATAGGGATACACGAAGACTTCCATATGAAGCACATGAAAGAGCTCGATGGTAATCAGAAGGTACGAGTGTTGCTGGCCCAAGCCCTTTTTGGAGATCCCGATGTACTGATACTCGATGAGCCTACTAACGACTTAGATCTCAAAACGATTACATGGCTAGAAGACTTTTTACTTGATTTTAAAAATACGGTAATCGTCGTATCTCACGATAGGCACTTCTTAGATACCGTATGTACACATATTGTGGATATCGATTTTGCTAAAGTAAATGCATACACAGGAAACTACTCGTTCTGGTATCAGAGTAGTCAGCTGGCTCTTAAGCAGCGACAAAATCAAAACAAGAAAACCGAGGATAAGCGTCAAGAGATGCAAGCATTTATCGATCGATTCTCTGCCAATGCATCTAAATCTCGTCAAGCGACTTCTCGTAAAAAGATGCTCGACAAGCTGGTGTTGGACGATATCAAACCATCATCTAGAAAATATCCAGGTATCATATTCCGGGCAGAGCGTTCTGTAGGGAAACAACTCCTAGGTGTGAAGGGCTTATCTGCACAAGCAGAGGACGGCACTCCCCTATTTACGAATCTCTCTTTTGAGATGAACCAAGAAGATAAAATAGCGATCATATCTAATAACAGTTTGGCTACAACGGCATTTTATGAAGTGTTGAATGATCACAGAAAAGCTTCAGAAGGATTCTTTGAATTTGGGCAAACGATTACGACAGCCTATCTACCCAATGATAATGAATCACACTTTACTAATCCCGTATCACTGATCGATTGGTTAAGACAATATTCTGACAATAAGGACGAGGCGTATATACGAGGATTTTTGGGTCAGATGTTGTTTACCGGAGAAGAATCTCTAAAGATGTGTGATGTTCTTTCAGGGGGAGAAAAAGTAAGATGTATGCTCTCTAAAATGATTATGGCTCAAGCCAATATCTTAATGATGGATGAACCTACTAATCACCTAGACCTAGAAAGTATCACCGCTCTGAACAATGCGATGCTCAATTTCAATGAAAGTATATTATTTACCTCTCATGATCACGAGATCACTAGTACCGTAGCCAATAGAATAATAGAGCTCGGCCCTAAAGGGTTTATCGATAGTCTCAAACCATATGATGAGTATATGTCTGATCCTGGCATTGCAGAACAAAGAAAAGAAATCTACTAACTCGTCAACAGTAAAGACGACATCTTGATTCTTTTTTTGTTCGTCTTTAATGTAGTCATATTGGCCTTCAAAAGTTTCGTAGTTTGCTTGCACTCTTTTTGTGTGAGCTTACTGATCCATGCATAGTTTTTATTCTTGCTGTGCTCAGCTCTTGTTTTATCTTTTATGGAGATTTCTTTGATGAACTGTCTTATATTTTTGGAAGATTTATCTACTCCATTTTCTAGAAAATCGATCAGTACGTAATTACCGTTAATGGTTCTCATATCTTCAAATACGTCTTCGACATCATCATTTACTTCAGTGATTAGATCAAAACATCTCCAATCTGCAGACGGGTACATTTTTTCTACTATCGGAAAATGATCACCTATGATTCTACGTAACAGCTTTACATCGCATGACTTATAGTAATAGTAAAACTCTTTCTTAAAACTCGTCGGTAATCTTTGCTCTCTTAGATAGAGTTCATGCTTTTGGTATTTATAGATCAGTTTACAATAGTCATCATACTGCGATTTTTTTACTCCACATTCTTTAAGTGCGGCATATATTTCCTTCCAGTACGGTTTCAGATCTTTTACAGGATTGATCTCCCAGTTGGTTTCTAGATGATGATCTAAATAATAAATTGCAGCTTGAAGATTCTTCATTTTAGTGATCAGACTATGATCGTAATATTGCTGTCCAGCAATCTCGAACAATCTCGGAAATTCTCGGTATTCAAAAAGTTCGTCTATTTTCTTTTCTAATTTTTTATCCATAATCTATCGCAATAAATGGGCACACGAGTAATAAAAGCTCAAAGGAAATGATTTTTTTTGACTTGGATACATTCTCGTCTGTGCTGATCCTTAGAGCATATTTTTTAGAATTTGTCTATATTCATTTTTGTTTAGAATTTTACTCATTAGAACTACTGACTACATGAATAAAAAAGGTCCTCTTTGCAATTTTACACGGTTTATTTCTTTAGTACTGATCTTGTTGGTTGCACAGCTTGAAACTAGCTATGCAGGGCATCTGATGATACCGAGTATTTCCGATCTGATGAAACGGTCGACGACCTTTATCGATTCTACAAAAATGTGTGATGATTTAGATTGTACGAATGGTCTAGAAACGTGGGATGCCGATATATGCAAGTGTTTGCCTGGAATTCCTCCTAGTCCTTGTTCTGAATGTTATTCTAATTCATTGGGCTCATCGTGTGAGGACGGTGACTCTATAACCATTAATGATACATGGCAAGAGCTAGAGCCTTTTTACATGAAATATAAAGTGGAACTAGTCATCACTTGGGATTCTTTAAGTCCTGGCTGGCCAGATCAGAATGCACACTTTTCATTTATGGGAGGAGCTACACATAATTCAGATGTGAAGTTTTGGGAGACAGGAACGATCGCCTCTCCTGGCATAGACCAAATGGCCATAAATGGTGGAACCTATATATTGGAAGAAGAAGTCATGACAGCCATCGGAAATGGAACAGCTCAAAATTCAATTCAAGAACAACGATGGTTTTGTACTGATGACATAAACCACCCTTCATGTGGCGATCTTTTTTTTGATGTTTTCATCACTCCAGAGTTCCCTTTGATCTCATTGGTTTCGATGTTAGGCCCTAGCCCTGATTGGTTTATCGGAGTAGAAAGCCTCTCTCTTCTAAATGATGATGGAAACTATATACCTCAGGTAATAGTAGATCTTTTTCCGTATGATGCAGGTATTCTATCAGATAACAATGTAATGGAAAGTGACTGTTGCGAACGAGAGCCTTTATCCCTGCCTCAGGAAAACATACATCTCATCACTGAGGCAACTGGTGAGCTTATCGGCCCTGAATCATTAGGCAAAATCATTTTTACAGCCTATCCAGATCCTGCGGATTGTGTCTGTGTATCTGGTGGAATAGATGCTGATGGAGACGGATACACATCAGATATCGATTGTGATGATACCAATGCAAGCATCTATCCAAGTCAAGTCGAAATCCCCTATAATGGCTTTGACGATGATTGTGATAGCTTGACACTGGAAGATGACCTAGATCAAGACGGTTTTCTACTCATAGATGATTGTGATGATACAAATGCAAGTGTAAATCCGGATCAGTCAGAGATCGTTTATAATAGTATCGATGATGATTGTAATCCCGCCACATTAGACGATGACCTCGATCAAGATGGTTTCCTATTAATAAATGACTGTGATGACAATAATTCCGCGATCAACCCAGATGCAATAGAAATCGTAAACAACGGGATCGATGAAGACTGTGATGGCATTGACTTAATCAGTTCTGTATATAATCTCGGAAATGTTGAAATTCAGATTTACCCAAATCCAGCTATGAACGAATTACATGTTCTTAGTCCTTCTGAGATAGGTCTTAACCTAGCTCTTTACAATCTTTCTGGTAAACTAGTAATAGAAAAAACAGATAATAGATCTTTAGACATACGTACTATTCCTAATGGAACGTATATACTAAAAGTGACGGATAGAGCTAGTCAAAAATTTGTAGTAGAACGTGTTATTATTTTAAATTGATCTAGTGCTTTATCTCTAGCCTCTTTCATCAAAATCAGAGATAAAATTTCATCACCGAAATAACAGCTATGTTGAATGCCAGCTTAGCTATAAAACCATTAAGCCAGCTCCCCTGCTTAATTAAACATCCTTTCAAAATCTCTGTACAGCTCTTCCAATAAATCTTCTGCAATGTCTCGAGGATCAGTGAAGTCATCTGTTTTTCTTGATTTGTATTTATCAGGAATAGCTCGTTCGTCCCCATAGAGCTCGTAAAATTCACGCTCTTCATATGACTCGGCACGTAATCGTCCATCACTGAAATCACATGCATGAGAGTAAGTATCTAGATCTACAATAAGGGCAATCTCTGTAATACGTTTTACCCTATTAATCCGTACCGTACCGGAGACCTCATCATAGATCGGTGTTTCTGTCTTATTACCTGATGTATCTACTTGTGTATTATATCCGGTAATGACTCGCTCATCGAAATCTTTACTATCCACATCTGAATCGTCATACTGGGATAGATCTGAAAATCTCAACTCTATGGCACAGTCGACTTCATTATCATCTAGTCCATAATTTACCACAGTAAAAATAGAGCTTGCATCGGATTCGATATCATCAAAAATCCGGTCTATTTCCCATCCTAAGCCACCATCTATAGATGCTCGATCTACACTATAATAGACGGTTCCTTTTTCCTTTGCTACTTCTTGTAAAGAGTCTAAAACATACTGATCTTTCTTATCATAAAAAATCGCTTTATCAAATTGGTAATAAGCCGTTTGAGCATCGATTTTATTTTCATTGAGTATGGATTGTCTTAATTTCCTGGTCGC
>CALDEN010000152.1 GCA_937942405.1 uncultured Saprospiraceae bacterium | reverse complement strand
AGCTGCATCTCATCAGATAAATGAAATGCTCAAAGGAGTCAATCGTCCGTTTAACCAAGATGGCTGGGAATACTTTGAAGATGGTAAAGACATCAGTTGGAAGACGGGGACGAGTTATGGACTGAGAGATGCATGGGCGGTAGGGTCGACCACAGATTATACGGTGCTCGTATGGGTAGGTAATGCGGACGGAGAGGGCAGGGCTGGCCTTACAGGAGTTGCCATGGCTGGCCCGATACTATTTGAACTATTCGATCTATTGCCTAATAGTGAGGAGGCTGTATTGCCGCGGCATCATTTTAGCTACAAGGAAGTGTGTAAGCAGTCTGGATATAGAGCAGGATCGGCTTGTAAAGAAACCATGCATATAGCCATCCCCTCTGAGGTTCAGCGTATACAAGTTTGTGGCTACCATCAGCAAGTAACTACGGATACTTCTGGTAAGTATAGAGTCCATAATCATTGTGATGTTGAGAGTATTACTCAACCGATGATGGTCTTAGATGGAATCACGAATGCGTATTACGAGAAGCGTAGTGGAGTTTCTTATGCTCTACCTCCATTCTTGCCGACATGTGACGAGGGGCTATCTAAAAATATACGGATTGTTTATCCTTCTGAAAATGCCAGAATACTATTACCCACAGATCTCAATGATCGTAAGCAATCGCTGATCAGTCAAGCAATGGTAGATAGTGCGGTGGATTCTGTTTTTTGGTTTATCGATGATCAGCTGAGCTCCATATCGAAGGATGTACATAAAGTAGAATTCGATGTAGCTCCGGGTAAGCATATACTCACTGTAATTACTTCAGAAGGTGATGAGGATCGTCGGGGTTTTGAGGTATTGGAATGATGGGGAGTTTGGTCTAGTAATGGTTGAATCAATTGCAAGCTATTTCACTACAAACAACTGATCACACCCACATAACTCCCTCCATTCATTGTAATTCGTATAACGTACATCCCTGCTGCCAGACCAGACGGCTTAAAACCTTGGTTATATGCAGTATCGTATACCGTAGATTTATGTAAAGTCTGTACTAAAGAGCCTCGTAAATCATAGAGTCTGATCGATAAACTCCCGATCATGTCATCGGTCTGCAGATCTATTGTAAAGCCTTCTGTAAATGGATTGGGGTAGGTGTTTACTTTGATGGTTGTGTTTATATTTTCTATAGCAGAGTTGTCTAGATTGCTGACATATGGACTTCCGTAGTCATGGAGTCTAGCCCAGTTTTCAGGAAGTGTATTGTCTAGAGAGGGATGGAGTAACTCTAAGGTAGGACCTTCTCCATTGGCTTCGGTAGGCCATGGAGTATCTGAGCTGTAAGCTACACTGTCTATCAAAACATCCTCTGAATCGTAAAGTCGCACCATATCTTCTCCACTAGAAAATCCAAAATTTAAGTTTCCAAAAATATTTTCTACATCTGGAACTAGACTCTGGAACTGAGCTTGATCTTTGGTAACGACGAGGAAGTGTTTTGACTCAAATAGGCTTTGGTCTGGGAATACATATACATGCTCATCATCATCGTCTTTAAGTTTCCATCCAGACAGATCGATCGTATTTTCAGTATGATTATGCAATTCTATCCAGTCTTCTGTATCGAAGTTTTCATTGGAGTTATAATTTATTTCGTTGATGACTACGGGAGTACCACTAAATGGGTCTTCTTCAAAAATAGGAATAAGAGTCATGTCTCCATCCATGTCAATGCTTAGTGCGGGATCAGTAGAAAACAGAGCACCTTCCCAGTGAGAGAAACGGTAGCCTAGTCTCGGAATGGCCGTTACTTTTATCGGTACATTTTGAAAATAGTCTCCAGACCATGGAGTATCCTCATTTATCGTAAGACTGTTTATTTGTACATATCCTCTGGTGAGTTGTGTGTTTTGTATCCGTATTCTGTGATATGCCGGAAGATTGAATTCACTCAATATATGGTCTTTTACAAAGGCAGGTCTGCGAGTTGCAAAATTTTTCATGTCATTGATGGTGTTATTCCATCCCCATGAGTTAGATCCCCATCTATTAAAGTGATCTGGTATTTCACTTTGAATTTTTTCAGAATTATAACTGATCCAAGCCGATACGTTCGATGGTAGTAAGCTGGAATTCATCTCATCGGCAAACTGATTGATAAATTGATGCCTGAACTTTTGATTGGTCATCATCTTACGGAATACGAGTGTAGACCATGGAGGATTAGGCCATCCAGGACCGTTTGCCTCCAGAGCAAATTCTAAAGTATTAAAGTCAAAACTGTTGGGATTCCATCTTCCAAAACCAAAATCCGTATCAAATAAGATCCACCTCCATTTAGTCTGATCGCTTTTCCAGAACTTGATATTGTTTCCTGGCCAGTCCGTATTATTTACATAAATCTGAAAAGCATTATAGAGTATAAAGTTCTCGATGTCCATTTGTTCGGCAACGAGGAAATAGTTTTGATCGTTGGCTAGGTTGACGCTAGATATCAGATTTCTTAGTTGAATGTACTCATCAGCAGAACCGTGTATAGCTACAGCATCGAGCTCTACGATGTCGATTTTATCCGGATCTAGG
>CALDEN010000151.1 GCA_937942405.1 uncultured Saprospiraceae bacterium | reverse complement strand
AGGAATAAATACGGACTTCTTATCGCAGAATCTTTCTATCCTAATCGGAGGTGTGGCATTTGCTTTTGCAATAGGTTACGGCTTTGCTTCTAAAGATGTAGTTTCTAACTATCTGGCATCTTATTATTCATCAGGAATCGTAAACATCGGTGATCAAATTCGACTAGATGGAGTGACCGGAAAAGTTGTTGACGTCTCAAAATCGTCGATCATTGTGGAAACAGACAATAATAGTAAAGTTGTTTTTCCACTGAGTAAAGTAACAACAGAGAAAATTGAAATTTTTAAATAACATATAAATTATTTTAATATTTAATAATTTTACAATCAACTAATTAAAATTAAACTAGGTAAAATGAAAAAAATTATTTTATTCTTTTTTGCAGCATTTTTTACAATGAATTTAAGTGCTCAGACAGTAGAAGAATTAAAAGCAATGCAAGCAGAAAAATCTGCAGCAGCTTCAGCGTTACAAGCAGAAGCAGATGCTTTACAAGCTCAAATAGATGCATTTCCAGGATGGAAAATAGGTGGACTTGGAATCTTAGGATTCGATCTTGCTGATAACTCTGCATGGTACGCATTGGAGCAAGCATATTCTAGCCAAAACAGTTTAGGATTAGGTTTTACTGCATTTGCAAACTACGATGCAGAGAAATTATTCTGGAGAAATGGCCTAACAATCAATATGAAAAAGCAGAATTCTAAAGCATTTGATGCGGACGAAACGACTGAGTCTATTACAGATGCATTGGGAATTTCTTCTTTAGCTGGATATAAGATAACTGAGAAATTTGCAATATCTGCAGAAGGATCTTACAACTCTACACTTTTAAACTTTAATGATCCAGGTCAGTTAACAATTAGTGCCGGTGCTACTTGGTTACCGATTCCTGATCTTGTAGTAATCGTTCACCCTTTAGGTTACCAGTTTAACTTTCCATCAGCAGATTTTACATCTAATCCAGGAGCTAAAATCGGTGCTACGTATACTAAAGAAATTTATAAAGGGATTTCTTGGAACTCTAACCTTAGTGCATTTTTATCTTACACAGATGATGAAGTTAAAGGTTATTCTACAGGAGACCTATCTAACTGGACATGGTTAAACGGTTTTGGATTTAACTTATTCAAAGGTATCGGTGTAGGAATTAACGCTGGTCTAAGAGGAGACAGACAACTAGTGGACAACTATAGATCATTGGCTGGTTACGATATTGATTTAGATGATAAATCTGGTGAAACTAACCCTACACAGTTTTACTACAACGTAGGTTTATCTTACGGTTTCTAAGCAAAAACAAAACACTATATATTCCCGACTCACTCACGTGGGTCGGGATTTTTTTTGCCCTTTTCTGAGGCATTAATTTTACATTGACCTAAGTCAAGCTATTTAAAGTATTATCTTGGATTCCTCAATCTAAGAATCTACTAGATGTCTGAAAAAAAGCTTTTTCTTCTCGATGGGCATGCTCTCGTTTACAGAGCCCACTATGCCTTTATAAATAGACCCCTTATTAATTCCAAAGGACTCAACACCTCTGCCATTACCGGATTTGTACGAACACTGTGGGATCTCATGCGTAATCAGAAACCGACACACATCGCGGTCTCTTTTGATTTATCAGGTCCTACCTTCAGACATGAGATGTATGAGCCGTATAAGGCAAACCGAGACGCTCAGCCAGAAGATATCACCACTGCCCTGCCGATCATCGAAGAAATAATCAAAGCCTTCAAAATACCCATCATAAAGCTCGCTGGCTATGAAGCCGATGACATCATCGGTACCATAGCAAAACAAGCCGAAAAAGAAGACTTTAAAGTATATATGGTTACGCCTGATAAGGATTACGCTCAGCTCGTCAGTCCCAATATCTTTATGTATAAACCCTCTAGGTCAGGAACTGGCATCGAAATACTCGGTGTACAAGAGATCCTAGAAAAATGGGACATCGCAGAGGTATCTCAGGTGATCGACATACTAGGCCTACAGGGAGATAGTGTAGATAATATACCCGGTATCCCAGGCATAGGTGCTAAGACTGCCGTCAAATTGCTCAAACTGTATCACTCAGTAGAGGGCTTAATAGCAAATGCAGAGCAACTCAAAGGCAAGCAAAAAGAAAAAGTCATCGCCTTTGCCGAGCAAGGAATCCTATCTAAAAAACTGGCTACGATAGATCTAAATGTACCGATCCAGTTCGATGCAGACACCTATATTATAGAAGAACCCCACAAAGAAAAATTATCTACCCTGTTCAAGGACTTAGAATTCAGAAGTCTCGCAAAGCAGATTCTCGGAGAAGGAGCCGCTGCCCCAGGAGAACAGCAAAATCTATTCGGATCTGCAGGCACCGCAGCCTCTGAAGTCCATGCCCGTCAAGATTTTAATAAGACACCAGAGTACGCCGTATCTGCAAATAATCTCACCAATGTCGAGCACAACTATATACTCGTAGATACAGCCGATAAGCGTAAAGACCTGATCGCTCAGTTAAGTGCACAAAGCATCTTATCCTTCGACACGGAGACTACAGGTATCGATGCTCATCAAGCAGAGCTCGTAGGTCTTGCATTTTGCTTTAAAGCAAAAGAA
>CALDEN010000150.1 GCA_937942405.1 uncultured Saprospiraceae bacterium | reverse complement strand
CTTCCCGTGGGATGTAAGTGATGGTAACTGGAAGTCTGGAATTTCTGCATTAGATAAAAGTCGATTATTTGACGACAGTCTCATGCCAGATTCCATGAAAGACATGGCCGAGAATCATTACTATTTTCTCCCTTTCTTATTCGGATTTTTAGGACTCTTTTTCCATCTGAGATCTCGACCTAAAGACTTTGCAGGATTACTCATCCTATTCCTCATCACAGGAATCGGAATTATCATATACTCTAATCAGCCCCCACAAGAACCTAGAGAACGGGATTATGTATTGGCTGGATCGATCTTCTCATTCTGTATATGGATAGGTATGGCGGTACTCGCTGTTTATAGCTTACTGAAAGAAAAAGTCTCTGGATTTAATCTTACGGGATCGGCCGCAGTTGCAACTGCACTTATCATATCGGCTCCCCTAATCATGGGATTCCAGAACTGGGACGATCACTCTCGTAGCGGACACGTAGCGACTAGAGATTATGCCTCTAATTTTCTAAACTCCTGTGAGCCCAATGCCATTATATTTACCTATGGAGATAACGATACCTATCCAGTATGGTATGCTCAAGAAGTAGAAGGAATACGACGAGATGTGAGAGTTGTAAATCTCAGTCTCATACAAGTAGACTGGTATATCGAAAAAATGAGAGCCAAAGTAAACGACTCTCCACCGATTAAACTTAATCTAACTACAGAGACCTATCGTGGAGGTAATAATAATCAGCTGTTCTTCTATGATATAAAGAATAGAGCGACAGATGGACCAGGCTTAAATACTCCCAAAAATTTATTTGAAGAATATAGATTCCTCAATTCTGGGAAAAATACGCTGCAAGACAGAAGTGGCAATGAGCAAAATTTTGCAACTTCTAAAAACTACTATATCCCGATAGATCGCAATAAGGCGATTGCATCAGGATTAATATCTGCATCAGACTCTACTGCAGTAGATCGAATCAATATCAGGTTTAATAATAGCTTTATCACTAAAGATGAGCTAGCTATCTTAGATATCATCTCTGCCAATATTTATGATCGTCCAATATACTTTGCCGTTACATGTAAAAATGAGAAACTAATGGGTCTCAATGATTATATGCAGCTAGAAGGATTATCTCTAAGAGTATTACCTACTAAAAACAGAGGGCCCATGGATCAGATGTATATCTATGGAAGTGGTCGTACAAATACCGATACCGCCTATGATAATATCATGAATAAATGGGCATGGGGTAATTTTGCAGGAGATGAAAAAGCTTTTATAAATAGATCCTATGCGGCGGAGATACAAGCCATGAAAATGGTTATGATCCGTACTGCACAAGATTTAGCTACTCAGGGAGACGGTGTCAAAGCGGCTGATATTTGTAAAAAATACTTCAGTTCGTTTCCTCATCACAACTTCCCTTATGATGCAACCGTCTTTCCGTTTATCCGTACGCTTATCGCTGTCGGAGATAAGGAGGAAGCCAGTAAACATTATAAAATACTCGCTGATGACACTTATGAGCGACTGACCTTCTTTGATAATTTAGAAGAAGATGAGTTCCAGAGTTTTGAAGATGATTTCCGTATTTCCTTAAGGGCTGCTGATGATCTATTGAGAACAGCAGATCAGTTCAATAATAAAGAATGGGGACCTGAAATAAAATCAAAACTTTCTCAGTACGATCTTAGAAACTATAGACCTAATAACTAGAATGAAAATAGCTATCGGATGTGACCATGCAGGTTACGACTATAAAGAAATGCTTAAAAAAAGGCTTGTCGCCAATGGTCATGAGGTACAAGACATGGGAACAAACTCTACGGAATCAGTAGACTATCCAGACTTTGTACATCCCGTCTCTAAACTGGTCAATAAAGATAAAGTCGATAAAGGAATACTTATCTGCGGAAGTGGCAACGGTGTATCCATGACTGCCAATAAGTATAAAAATGTGCGAGCAGCCATCTGCTGGAATAAAGAACTGGCCTCACTCGCTAGACAGCATAATGATGCAAACATCGTCAGTATCCCTGCACGATTTATTTCTAAACGTATGGCATCGATGATCGTCACTGCCTTTTTAAACACTCCCTTCGAAGGTGGTAGACACCAGCGAAGAGTAGACAAAATATCTAATTGTTAGTATATATAGTATGAAGTTTAATACCCTATTCATGATATGCTGTACACTATTGTCGTACAGTGCCACCGCTCAATATATCAGTAGCATCTCTTATCCAGATACCACTAAAGCGATCATCACAGATGAAAGCGATCCGTCTGTAAAAGCAGCCAACTCTATTACATCTGCAGAACTCAAAGAAATCCTAACTGTACTCGCATCTGACGATATGGAAGGTAGAGAAACTGGCTTTCCCGGAAATGATCGTGCCGCAGATTTTATCAACGAATATTATAATATACTCGGGACCAAAAAGATCGGTGAAAATGGAACACATTTTCAGAATGTAGCTTTCAGCTGGAGTAGCTGGAATGAAACAAAACTGATTATCAACAATGAAGCATACAGACATCTATGGGATTACCTCGCATTCCCGACTAGAAACGAAGCCATGGCTCCGATGATGGAAGGCGAGGTCGTTTTTGTAGGCTATGGAATCAACGATAAAAACTACAACGATTATAGAAAAGCCAAAGTCAAAAATAAAGTAGTGATGATGTATGAGGGTCTACCAGAAACAAGCGTAGACATCGATAAAAGCTGGACGGTAGAAAAGAAATTGGCTACAGCCAAAGAAAAAGGAGCAAAACTCGTCCTTATTATCGCAGATGATATTAAAGGACTACTCGGTAAAAATAGAAGAGCACTACTCGGTCCTTCTTTACAGCTCGGAAAATCAAAATCAGAAATTACTGGTGCTAATCACATCTACATCTCTCCTAAAGTAGCTCAAGACATCTGGGGAGATGCTCAGGGCAAAGTAATCAAGGCTAGAGATAATGGAAGAGCATCTGGAAAACCCAAAGCCGTAAAAGTAAAAACACGGTTCTCACTATCTAATAATAAGAAAGTAAAAACCATCGATGGCAGAAATGTCCTCGGTTATATAGAAGGATCAGATAAGAAAGAAGAAGTGCTCGTCATCTCTGCTCATTACGATCATATAGGGAAAAAAGGAGACGATGTATATAACGGTGCTGACGATAATGCATCTGGCACATCTGCCGTAATGGAAATAGCAGAAGCTTTCCAGATCGCCAAAAACGAAGGCAATGGCCCACGTAGATCGATCCTGTTTTTACACGTAACAGGAGAAGAAAAAGGATTACTCGGATCTGCATACTATGCCGAAAATCCAGTTTTCCCTCTGAAAAGTACGATCGCAGATGTAAACATCGACATGATCGGACGTACGGATAAAACCTACAAGGATAATCCCAACTATATCTATGTTATCGGATCAGATAGACTCAGCAAAGACTTACATAAGATAAACGAGCAGATGAACGACACTTACAGTCAACTCACTCTCGATTATACCTACAACTCAGAGACAGATCCTAATCGATATTATTACCGATCAGATCATTACAACTTTGCCGAAAAAGGCATCCCTGCGATATTTTACTTCAGTGGAGTACATGAAGATTATCACATGTCTACAGATACTGCCGATAAAATCCAGTTTGATAAAATGGAAGCTGTCGCAAGAATGATATTCCATACATCATGGGAACTAGCCAATAGAGAACAAAGAATCAAAGTAAGACTCAATCAGCCTTAATGTATAAACTGTTTAAATCGATTGCATTTTTACTCGATGCAGAGAAAGCACATCATCTAACGACTCGTTTATTTACGATCGCTACTAGTATACCATTACTCGGTAGCCTATTTACTGCTCCGCTTAAATATGAATCTGATAAGCTCAAAAAAACAGTATTTGGTTTAGATTTTAAAAATCCTGTCGGACTAGCTGCAGGATTTGATAAAGATGGTAAGTACTATGATACGATGGCTCATCTGGGTTTTGGGTTTATAGAGATCGGAACAGTTACTCCTCGACCGCAGGAAGGTAATCCCAAGCCTCGCTTATTTAGATTGCCAGAGGATGAGTCACTCATAAACCGCATGGGATTCAATAATGACGGCGTAGATGCCATGGTAGAACGACTCAAAGGCAGACCTAAAACAGATATCATCATAGGAGGTAATATCGGAAAGAATAAAACAACACCCAACGATCAAGCTCATGAAGACTATCTGATCTGTTTTCAGAAACTGTACGACCATGTAGACTATTTTGTGGTAAATGTCAGCTCGCCTAATACTCCAGGTCTGAGAGAACTACAAGAAAAAGAACCCTTAACGAAGCTTTTGAGATTACTCGTAGAAGAGCGGACTAAGATGGATTCAAAAAAACCGATCCTTTTAAAAATAGCTCCAGATCTAAATCATGCACAATTAGATGATATCGTAGATATTATACAAGCATCTGGTATAGATGGGCTTATCGCTACTAATACCACAATAGATCGATCAGGGCTGAAAACATCTAGTAACACGATAGAATCCATCGGAAACGGAGGGCTCAGTGGTAGAGCGATGACAGATAAGGCGACAGAAATCATTAGATACATCGCTGATAAGAGTGGTGGAGCATTTCCGATCATAGGTGTCGGAGGTATACGATCTGGGAAAGATGCCATAGATAAGCTTAACGCTGGTGCTGCTCTCGTACAAATCTATAGCGGTATGGTCTATGAG
>CALDEN010000149.1 GCA_937942405.1 uncultured Saprospiraceae bacterium | reverse complement strand
GATTCCTTCCTCATTATGTGTACTTGCAGAAGTTGAATAGGAGATTCGATCTGTACCTCCTTTAAAGTTGATCGAATTGTAAAAGTTCAGGCCGTTCTGAAAAAAGTCATACGGATTGTTAATGTTGGCCATTTGTCCAGTCTGCCCAAATGGTAAAAATAATTGACCATTATTATCATAGGGATAGGAGGGGTCTCCATCATAGATTAATTCACTGATCGGAGGGCCCCAAGAACTTCGATAAAATGTCTCTGGCCCTAAATAGGTGCTTATTCCATTTTGGGTAAATCCAGGTGCATAAGTGCTTTGTCGACGGGGAAGTTGAGATACTTGATTGACACCGATGCTGGACAGGATGCTCACTTGTGCTGGCCCTGTTGCACGTTCTTTAGACGCGGTATTGATGATCCCATCACCTCCCCATATTCCATAGCCAGCTCGATGAACCATAGACTTTATCATATCGGTAGTATGGAATGCAGTCGGATCTATATCCATTAATCTATTGGACTGGTCAGTACCGCTTACTCCGTTATTCCATTCGGCATTGTCTAGTGCTATTCCATTCCAGATAAGAGTAGGTTGATTACTTCCATAAAAGGATCGCATACCTCTAAATGTCATTCTCGATGAGGCTCCGGGAGTAAACGAATTTGCAAATACGTATAGACCTGCGTCTTTCCCTTGTAGGCTAGACATTACATTGTCATGAATGAAGAGCTCACTAGAAAGTTCATTAAGATTTATAATCGCAGAATCTTCGGTACAACATGTTACTACTGTGGCCTCAAGTAAAGAGGTATCTAGACCTTGAGTAGTTTCATCCTGAGCGTTAAGCGAGTGGATGCCTATTAAGAAAAAAAAACTAATGATTGTTTTGTTGTATTGGCTTATATCGATCATGTTTATTGTTCTAAATCTCTCATAAGATACTTAAAAAAAAACACCTCTTTATTGAAAACGATTATATCTGATAATATGCTTTCTCGGAATATTCTGACCAAGCACCTACATCTTTGGCAAACTTTTGAAATGATGCATAGATTTTGGCACTTTTGGGATCATTAGTGATGATCTCATCCAATACCTCTGTCGTTTTTTGCTTTAAGACATTGAGTACCTCAGGTGGAAATTTTCTGAATTCAGCATCACTTTCTGCTCTGATCTTATTTAGGTATTCATTGTTTTTGGCCTCAAATTCATGAAAACACCACATGCTCAATGAGTGTGAAGCGTCTTCGATCATCATCTGGAGATCTGGGGGTAGAGCATCATATTTGGCTTTATTGACTACAGTCTCGAGTACGGATCCAGGTTCATGCCATCCTGGAGAATAGTAGTATTTGGCTATTTTATGTAAACCCATAAGGTAGTCGTGATAGGGACCTATCCACTCTGTGGCATCGATGACACCGCGTTCCATGCTGGTGTATAGCTCTCCGCCTGATACGAGCACTGCAGCACCTCCTGCTTTTTCTAATACCTTGCCGCCGAGTCCAGGTAGCCTCATTTTTAATCCTTTAAGGTCTGAGGCACTATTGATTTCTTTATTGAACCAGCCTCCCATTTGCACTCCAGTGTTACCTGCTATAAACGGTACAAGCCCCAGCTCTGCATACAACTCTCTCCAGAGAGGGTATCCTCCACCGTTCATGATCCATGCATGCATCTGTTGTGCATTCATTCCGAAAGGTATAGAGGCAAAAAACTGGGCTGCTTTTACTTTGCCTGCCCAGTAGTAGGAGCATCCATTGTACATCTCCGCCGCACCACTCATCACCGCTTCAAAAGATTCCAGAGGAGGGACTAACTCGCCACCACCATATACTTTTAATTCTAGACGTCCATTGCTCAGGATATGAAGTTTCTCAGCAAGCATATTGCATACCTCTCCGAGTACCGGAAAATTAGGGGGCCATGTGGTCACCATTCTCCATCGGTATTTTTTTTCTGTAATGATATTGGGGGCTGCAATCCTTTTATTGGCCTTAGCTTCGGGCTTACATGCGGATATCAGACTAGAACCTGCTAATAGCCCTAATCCGCTATTGCGAATGAATTTTTTCCTCGATATTCTTTTCATAGATATGGCATAAACAAAAAAATCACATATATTCGATTTCCCACCAAAATATGCATACATGAATATTAAAAAATTCTATTTCTCTTTTATTATTTGCTCCATGTTTTTCTTAAGCTCTTGTCATAAGGAAACGGATAATTTTAAGATTCCTGGTGCTTTTAAGGCCATGCAATTACAATCTAAAGCCAGAGCATATCCTAATGTAGACATTCCTGCTGGAGCATATGGCAGAGCTATCCAAACCCAAAACGAGTTTATAAACCTGTCGCAAAGACCTCCCGTAGATCCTTGGGAGCCTATGGGGCCGATTAATACTGCTGGTAGATGTTTGGCATTGGCTGTTAATCCTTTGGCCGATTCTACTGTGTATATGGGATCTGCCAGTGGTGGATTATGGAGAAGCCGCAGCTTGGGCCTCGGTATCAGCTGGGAATATGTTCCAGTAGGTCATGGTGTTCTAGGGGTGAGTAGTATCGCTTTTGCACCTAATGATAGTCTGGAGATGTATATAGGAACTGGAGAGGTGTATAATATTAACACGACTGGAAATGATGGAGCTTATCGATCGACTAGAGGTAG
>CALDEN010000148.1 GCA_937942405.1 uncultured Saprospiraceae bacterium | reverse complement strand
AGGGGTTGATGGTTTGGGTTTTAATCTGACTGCGGGAGTGTTATTATGGCCCATCATCTTTGTGATGACCGATGTTATTAACGAGTATTACGGTCATCGAGGGGTCAAGAGACTTTCCTATTTTACGGTGCTTCTGATCTGCTATGCCTTTTTGATGGTATTCTTGGCCATTTATTTAGCTCCTAATGATTGGTGGCAGACGGTCAGCGGGCTTAATGTAGAGGATGATGGACGATCTATTGCAGATATGGATCTGGCTTTCGCCAAAATCATGGGACAGGGCTTATGGATTATAGGCGGATCTCTCGTTGCATTTTTAGTAGGGCAGCTCATCGATGTAGCGGTATTCCAAAAAATAAAGAAACACACCGGCGAATCCAAGATATGGCTCAGGGCGACAGGTTCGACCCTCGTATCACAGTTTATAGACAGTTTTGTGGTATTACTGATCGCTTTTTGGATCGGAGCAGACTGGGATCTGGTCAGAGTACTCGCTATCGGATTGGTCAATTATACGTATAAATTTATTTTGGCACTAGCCTTAACCCCCGTGCTATATTTGGTGCATTATGTCATAGACCGATGGTTAGGTGCTGAAATGTCCGCAAAACTTAAAAAAGAAGCACTTTCTTAAGCTTAGATTAACGTTTCTATAAGCTTGTATTTGCAAATTATTTATATGATATTTTTATATACGTTCTAAATGTCTGATTATCTTTGTGGAAATCAACAAAATCAATCT
This sequence comes from uncultured Saprospiraceae bacterium, assembly GCA_937942405.1. Lineage (GTDB taxonomy): Bacteria > Bacteroidota > Bacteroidia > Chitinophagales > Saprospiraceae > JAHDHU01. Next base: position 2,908 of record CALDEN010000148.1, on the reverse strand, counting down.
GATTATGAAAAAACTTTTATTCTCAGCCGTATTACTATGTATGGCTATGTTTGCAAGTGCTCAAATTACAGGTAAAATCGTCGATGCATCTGACGGTTCTGCTTTGATAGGAGCGACTGTAATGTATTCTGGATCTACTACTGGAACACTTACAGATGTCGATGGTATGTTTTCACTAGACGGATCTGGATCTACTATAGAGATCAGTTATGTGGGATACCAAACGATGGAAATAGATACCGATGGGGCATCTGATTTAGGTCGTATTAGAATGGATCAAGGTGGTATCGGTCTGAGCGAAGTAGTCATTAGAGGTACGATGGATATCGTTCAGGACAGAAGAACTCCTGTAGCTGTATCTACGATTACAGGAGCAGACATCGCAGCTAAAGCGGGTAATGTCGAGTTTCCAGAATTAATGAAATCTACACCTTCAATCTATGTAGCTAACCAGTCAGGTGGATACGGAGATTCTGAAGTATTTACGAGAGGTTTTGACCAAACAAATACTGCATTCTTACTTAACGGACAACCGATAAACGGAATGGAAGATGGTAAAATGTACTGGTCTAACTGGTCAGGAATGACTGATGTAGCTGCTGCTGTTCAGGTTCAAAGAGGATTGGGTTCCTCTAAACTGGCTATATCTTCAGTGGGTGGAACAACAAATATTATCATGAAGCCTACAGCTTTACAGCAAGGTGGATCTGCATCTTTACTTTACGGAAACGACAATTATTTAAAAACATCTGTAGCGTACAATACTGGAATGATGAATGATAAATTCGGAGTTTCTTTCTTATTATCTCACTGGCAAGGTGACGGATGGGCTGATGGTACCAAAGGACAAGGACAGAGTTACTTCTTATCTGCTGGATATAAAGTAAATGAAAAGAACACCTTGAGTTTCTTAATTACAGGAGCACCTCAGTGGCACGATCAGAACTTTACAAAAAGAATATCTGATCACTTTAGAACTGGAGAGTTTAACATCAAATACAATAATAACTGGGGACTTCTTAATGGAGAGCATTTTACATCTAGAAGAAACTATTATCACAAACCAGTTGCTAACTTAAACTGGGAAATGGATATCAACGAAAAGTCTTCTTTATCTACAGTGCTTTACGGCTCTTGGGGTAGAGGAGGAGGTTCCGGTGGAATCGGTAACTCTGCAAATAGATCATTTACAGATGAAGGTCTTTGGGATTTTGATGCGATCGTTGCGGCTAACACTGCATCTGCTGCACCAGGTGGAGACGGAAATGAGTATGTGTTAAGAAATTCAGTAAATAATCATGCTTGGTACGGTTTAGTATCTACGTATGATAACCAATTAACAGAAAATCTAAACTTAGCAATCGGAGCAGATTTAAGAACATACCACGGAGATCACTTTAGAGAAGTGAGAGATCTTTTAGGAGCATCTGCGTATACTCAAAGAGCAAATGCAAGATTTGACGAAAGAGAAGTTACTGCAACTTTTGATGCAAATCCATGGGCAGCGATTTCTAGTTTTGCTGAGCAAAGTGAGCAAATTGCATACTCTAACAGTGAAACAATTACCTACGGTGGAGTTTTCGGTCAGTTAGAATATACAAGTGGAGCTATTTCTACTTATGTACAAGCAGCAGCATCTAACCAGTCGCACATTAGATATGAATTATTTAATGAAACAGTTGAGAACGAAGAGTCTGAAAAAGTAACCAACATGGGTTATAACTTGAAATTAGGTGGAAGTTATGAGTTAAATCCTAACAGTAGTGTCTATGTAAATGGAGGATACTACTCTAGACAACCATTCCATGACAATATCTTCTTGAACTTCAGTAATACGGTAAATCCAGTAACTGAAAATGAAAATATTACTGGACTCGAAGCTGGATATAAGTATTCAAACAATGCATTTGCATTGAACGTAAATGTATATAGAACATTATGGGAAAATAGAACGGAAACATCTACAATAGATGATAACGATACATTGACTATACAAGGTGTAGAAGTGGCATTCCCTAACGGTGGTTTTGAAAACCTAAGTGATCTTAACCAATTACACCAAGGTGTAGAGGTAGATTTCAGTTACAGATTAAATAGAGAGTTTACTTTTAAAGGTTTCGGATCTATCGGTAACTGGGTGTATCAAGGTGATGCAGTAAGTGATATCTATGATGACGAAAGAAACTTATTAGATTCTCAGCCATCTTTATTGGTTGATGGATTTAAAGTAGGTGGTGCTGCTCAAACTTCTTTTGGAGTAGGAATGGATTATAGAATCATGGATGGTCTAAAATTAGACGTAGATGTATTCCACTACAGTAACTTGTATTCTAATATAGGTGCGAGAGCTGATGAGTTATTATTACCATCATTTAATCTTGTAGATCTAGGTGTGAGCTACAATATGGATTTAGGTGAAAACCTATTGACATTGAGAGCTAATGTATTTAATGCATTAGGTGAGGAGTATATTTCTAGAGCAACTACTTCTGATGCTCCTAGTGATGTAGAAGATGATAACTGGAACGGTGTGAATAAATCGAACAGAGTAGCTTTCGGTAAAACGAGAACTTGGAATGTATCAGCTAAATATTCTTTTTAATAGTTAGCTCATTCTTTAATATACCAGGCCGGGCAATGATAATTGCTCGGCCTTTTTTTATTGGATTCTTCTTTTTAGGAGAATCTGATTATTTTTAGAACACGTAAAAATCAAATTATGAAATCAGCTTTACTCAGTTTTATTTTCTTAAGTTTTTCACTTTTTGGCTATAGCCAAATCGTCATTTCAGAAATCATGTATAATCCTCCAGAATCTGGTACGGATAGTCTAGAATACATCGAAATCACCAATGCAGGAATGACCGCTGTAGACATATCAGGATATCACTTCTTACAGGGAGTAGAG
>CALDEN010000147.1 GCA_937942405.1 uncultured Saprospiraceae bacterium | reverse complement strand
ATGGGCCAAATGTGAGAAATATGGATTGCTCTTTACCTTATGGCCTTCAGCAAAAAAAATATTTTCAGCCTTCAATACATCATACTCTACTCCCTCTTCTGTAAAGTTTAACTTATCGTAATCAAACTCTTGCTCCACAATGAATTTATATTTCTCTAAGAATTTACGGTAGACATTTATTAATACCGGCAGATGCACTTGCATTCCTCCTGTGAGTTCGCCATATGATAAGGCTGGATTTATAGAATCCTCATATTTACTCCAGTCGACCGCTGACTTAAAATGCCTAGTTTCTTCTAAATCTGTTTTGATCTCCCACTCATTTTCTTCTTGGATGGTATACAATGCTCTAAGGATATTACGCTCTGAATGTATGGGTACTCCGATAAGTACTCCTAACTGACCATAAATTTCTTTGGCTCTAGGAAGTAGGTCGTCGATCATCCAACTCTTTACATACTTCCTACCCGTCAATGGATTAATAACACCAGCTCCGACTTTGGATGCCGCATTTTTATGCCCGTTATCTATGACGATGCCGTGTAGGCCATTCTTCCTTAAAGTAAAATCCAATATAGATCCAGCTAAACCTTGCCCTACAATAATGTAATCTAAATTACTCATCTTAATGTTTCTAACTCTGCTTTACGTGCTCTGGTCAATTTTGCCACTACAAGATCATAAGAATGATCTATTAACTCTGCCAATAATTTACTCGATACATCACTTTCTAAGAGTACCGTATTCCAGTGGGTCTTATTCATATGAAATCCAGGAGTAATTCCCTCATAGGTATCTCTCAATTCCAAGGATCTCTCGGGGTCACATTTAAGATTTATAGAAGCCGGAGATCTTTCTAATGGTAGTAATGCAAACATTTTGCCCATGACTTTGAAAACCAATGTTGATTTATCAAATGGAAATTCCTCGGTTACTCCTGGCTTTTTGATTATAAATTCTCTAATGGACTCGACATGCATCCCACTAATTTAAGAGATGTCCCATTAATTCCTTTTTAACTTGCAGATATTCTTCATTTTCTGCTTTGGAGGGTATGATAAGCGGAATTCTAGATACCATGGTAATACTAGAATCTTGAATGGCTTTCATTTTTGTAGGATTATTGGTTATTAAATCCACCTGGTCGATGCCTAAATCTTTGAGCATTTCTAGAGCTATTTCATATTTACGCTGATCAGGTTCAAAACCCAAATCGGTGTTTGCATCTATCGTATTACGACCAGTATCCTGAATGTTATAGGCTTTCATTTTATTGATCAAACCGATACCTCTTCCCTCTTGTCGTAGATACAAAAGAACACCTTTTTTTTCGTCGATCATTTTTAGGGATGTCTCTAGCTGCTCGCCACAGTCGCATCGATTAGATCCTATTAAATCACCAGTTAGGCATTCGGAATGGATTCTAACGGCCACAGGCTTAGATACATCCACATTAGTATGACAAAGAGCGAAATGAGGTTTTATGTCATTTTCGCTCTCTGAAAATATTATCATTTTGAAATTACCGTGTTTTGTTGGTAAAAACGTCTCTACTTGTCTTTTCAATCTTTGTCTTTTTATAGACTATATAACGTCAAAACATTTATAATGTTCGATCGTCATTACCTTCGCCGACAGGCTCATCAGAAGTAGTGATAAAACCTACATCCGTTTCTTTATTATAATAAAAGTACAATGGCCTTTCATATCTCAGTATATCTATGAAATGTGGGTATCTATTGGCTCTAAAATGAAGATTTAGCACTTTAGTACCTCCTTTCTGTTCTGTATAGTTTTTAGGCACTACCCCTTTACAAAACTTCAATATCCCCATAGCATTAGATAGCTTGATGTGGATTGAGGCCTCTACAGCATCGTTTTCGTCTGTGAATCCGTATAGAAATACCTTATAATTTTTAAACTCTTCAATGTGAAAATTGCTCATCAGCTAGGTTTTTGTGTAAATATAAAAAACTGCATTAATAATTGATCTCAGAACCATCAGATTGGTTCATAATCTTGCGTTTGGCAAGGTTTCTAATGTACTTATCATACATTACTTTCTGAGCATCATCCAAAATCGCTTTTACGTTTACATCTCTTGCTTTATTCAGTTTAGCTATGCTGATACGGTCTTCTTTTGGATCCATTTTCAGTGCTTTGACTTCTGCAATGCTCTTTGCGGTTTGTCTATAGATTTTGAGAAACTCATCCTCCTTTACTTGTGTCAATGCCATCTGCTTAAATAAAGACTTGAGATCGACAGGTTCAAGCTCATTCATTTTTTGTGGCTTATCCGTCTCAGGCTGCATTTCTAATGATTTCCCGAGAGTGGGATCTACCAGTGTCTCCGGCGTTTTACATGAGTAGGTAAACATCATTAAAACGAATAGTATAAATATGTACTTCATTGATTAATTTAGATTAGCGAAAGTAGTTATCCTTTGCAGCAAAAACAATTTGTAATTTAAATTTATATTCATCAAGATCCATATGAAAAACCTGCTTATTTACTCCTTGATACTGTTTTCGCTCTTTTATGTCGCTTGCAAGGACAGTAAGCCCTCACCTAATGTTCAATCAATTACGATATCAGAAATAGGTAAATTAAAGATCGATAATAAAGATCTCATGATCCTGGATGTAAGAACCCCTAAAGAAATTGCAAATGGAAAGATAGATGGTGATGCTCTAGAGTTAGATTTCTATTCTGATCGTTTTGAAGATGGACTCAACAAAATGGATAAATCTAGGACCTACCTCGTTTATTGCAAATCAGGTGGACGTAGTTCTCAAGCAATACAAATCATGAACAAAATGGGTTTTACTGATCTATATAATCTAGAAGGCGGCTATACTGCATGGGCTAGAAATAACTAAAAGCAGCGACTTTGATAAAAAATGGCTCTACATCAATAGAAATCTATTACTAAATAATATTTTCGCATACAAATAAATTTAATATGAAAAAACTTCTTGTTCTTTTTGTCTTCTCTATCAGTGTATTGGGATTAGATGCTCAAATTAAAGGGGGTGTCACATGGTTTGACGCTGGTGTTAAAGTTCAGTATGGAGGAGCTGCTCTATACAATACAGCCATTGTAAATAGCACAGAATATAATTACGATCTCGGACTTACTACTGGTCTCGGTGTAGGAGCTCGATTAGGCTTTAATTATGATAATAACGGGGTTATTTTAGAATTCATGCTTAATCAAGGGGCACAACCTCTAGAAAAGCAATCTGACAATACCACATTAGATGTAAACTGGTCCACTTATGATCTTAATATCTTATATCGTAATAGTGCAAATAAAGCATACTTCGAAATAGGGCCTAAATATTCAATCGTAAATAAAGCTGAGCTGAGTGCAAATAATGAAATCATCGATATGAAAGCTGATTTTCAAAATTACATTTCTGGTGTTGTCGGTTTTGGAGCTTATCTATTAGGTAATGATGGTGCTTTTCAAGGTCTACTCGGATTGAGAGCTGAATATGGTTTTACAGATGCCGTAACTGCAGATGCTAAGTCATTAGGTACTCCGATTAGAGATGCTGCATTGTATTCTGGAGACGATGCAAATGCTGCTACAAATCTCATTTTTGCAGGACTTGTATTTGAGCTTAACTGGGGTATCGGATATTATGCAAAAGCTGGTTGTGGATCTAGATCTAAGTTTATTAGATTCTAAAAACAACTAATTAAAGAAAAAAAAAAGAAGGTGGACATTGTTTTCAATGCCCACCTTTCTCATTTCAGAGCAATTCCTTACTTCGCTTCTGTTCTTGCTAAGACCTTATTGGCACTTCGTATGTTAGCTTTAAGGTTTGTTGTTTTGGCTGTAGCCAAATTAACGCGTATGGTTCCTCTTCTCTTTTGTGCCGGATACGCTTTACTTTCTCATTTCCATTATATATTTCCACTACAGTATCTGCTTTCCAGTCTCTAATGCTATAGGATAAAAGCACTTGTCCGCTTTTAGTATTTTTTCCTATAGAGATTATCGCATTATCGGTATTACTATCCGTGATATCCCCGTAACCGTATTCTGAACACTGATCATAGAAATCTTGGCATATCGCATCCCACTCGATATCGCAACAGTAGGTATCATACTCTTGAACGATACTCACACACTCCCCTTCTAGCTCCTCTCCACTATAAACATCTACTGATTCTACACAATCGTTTTCTTCGTCTTCCTCATCGTCATTGCCTTCATCTATATCCTCTAGACATTCCTCATACAAATCCATACATATCCAGTCAAACTCAACCTTACAGCAGTATTGATCCTCAGCTATTACAGCCTCATAACATTCCTGATTAGTCAATGCTGCCCCTGTATAATAATCCACTGCATCGGCCTTACAATTAGAATCTACTGGGTCATCGTTGCTGTCATCTTCGTCTTCTTCCTCGTCATCCTCGTTGTCATCCTCCTCTTCTTCATCGTCTTCATCATCCTCTTCATCGTCCTCTTCT
>CALDEN010000146.1 GCA_937942405.1 uncultured Saprospiraceae bacterium | reverse complement strand
AATTATGCCGTTTCAATTCCACTATGCCGTTTTAGAAAACCCCGTCTCATCATTCCTCCGTTTCTCCGCATACCCCATAGCTGCATCTCTCACCCATGCACCTTCGTTCCATGCATCGACTCTTGCTGCGAGACGTTCTTTGTTACATGGGCCGTTTCCTTTGACTACTTTCCAGAATTCGTCCCAGTCTATAGGTCCGAAGTCATAGTGCCCTCGTTCTTCATTCCATTTAAGATCTGGATCTGGAATCGTCAATCCTGCAAACTCAGCTTGTGGTACGGTGATATCTATAAACTGCTGACGGAGTTCGTCGTTGGTTTTTCGTTTGATTTTCCATTTAACGGATTGCTCTGTATTGGGAGAGTCTTCATCTCTCGGGCCGAACATCATCAATGACGGCCACCAGAATCTGTTGAGGGCATCTTGTGCCATTTCTTTTTGTTCGGTAGTGCCATTTGCTAAGCCGAGTATGATTTCATAACCTTGACGCTGGTGGAAACTTTCTTCTTTACATATTCTCACCATCGCTCTTGCGTACGGTCCATATGAGGTACGAGTCAGCATCACTTGGTTGATGATCGCTGCACCATCTACGAGCCATCCAATCGCTCCAATGTCTGCCCATGATAGGGTAGGATAGTTAAATATTGAGGAATACTTAGCTCTACCGGTGTGTAACTGATCGAATAGTTCATCTCTCGATATGCCTAAGGTTTCTGCTGCTGAGTATAGGTATAGTCCATGCCCTGCCTCGTCTTGTACTTTGGCTAGTAAGCCTACTTTCCTTTTGAGGGTAGGGGCTCTAGTGATCCAGTTTCCTTCTGGTAACATGCCTACGATCTCAGAGTGTGCATGCTGAGAGATCTGACGGATATGTGTTTTCCGATATTTCTCTGGCATCCAATCTTTAGGTTCGATTTTTTCTCCAGCATCGATGCGGGCCTGAAATTTTTCGTTTAAGTTTATCTCTGGTGACATAAGAACTGTATTTAGTTTTTAAATATCAAAATCTACGATCAGCTTATCCGAGGTCGGAATAGACTGACAGGTAAGTATATAACCATCCTCGATCTCATCTGGTTCAAGGCCATAGCTGAGTAGCATATCTACAGAGCCTTCGACGACTTTGGCTTTGCAGGTAGCACAGACACCGCCTTTACAGGCAAATGGAAGATCGGCACTATTATTAAGAGCGACGTCGAGTACATTATCGGACCCTTGCTCCATTTTTATCTGCATGCTTTTGCCCCCTTCTATGACGGTGAGGTCGCAGACTTTTCCTTTAAAGCTGGATTGGAGGGCTTCTTTTTTCTTGTTTTGTTTTTTCTGATCTGTTCCGAATAGTTCGAAGTGTATCTGTTCTGTTTTTACATTGGCCTCAGCCAAATAATCCTTAACTAAATGGATCATCGCCTCTGGACCGCAGATAAAGTAGTGGTCGATCATCTCTATATCACAGATGGATTTAAAAATGGTATCGAGTTTTTCGGTAGATAGGCGTCCGTTCAGAAAAGGAACACTACGCTGCTGTTTAGTGAGGAAGTAATAGATCTCAAATCGATCCATATACCGGTTCTTCAATGCTTCTAGCTCTTCTTTGAGTATTACGGTAGAGGCTTTTTGATTGATATAAAACAGCTTGAAGGTGCTTTTAGGCTCGGAGGCCAAATGGGTTTTGATGATAGACACCATCGGAGTGATCCCACTACCTGCTGCAAAGGCAACAAAATTTCGTTGCTGCTCACTGTCTATATCGACATAGAATTTTCCTTCAGGAGGCATTACCTCTAGGATATCTCCCTCCTTTAGGACTTCATTTGCGAAAGTAGAAAACAGTCCGCCCTCTACTTTCTTGATCCCTACTTTCCACTCATCATCTAGCGGACTAGAGCAGAGAGAGTAGGAGCGTCTTACCTCTTGGCCATTTATCTCCGCTTTAAGCGTAAGATACTGGCCTTGGGTAAATTTAAAGGTACTCCTGAGGTCCATAGGGACATCAAGGGTGATGATAGCACAGTCCGCTGTGGACTTTTCTATCTTTTTGACAAATAGTTTATTAAAGTGTGTGGTCACGAAACTAATGATTGTTAGTGCAAAACTAATGCTTATTAGTTTGATTTACAAATGTTGTAAAATGTTATATGTTAACACTAGGAGATATGTGCAGCGTTTTGACCTTTCGAAGCATTATACTAGTATAGAAGCTCTTAAGAAGCCGTTTTTGGTTAATTTAGAAACGCCATTCAATCACTATTACAATATCTATCACACTATGAAAAATTATCTACTCTTACTTTTTGCATTTATCTTATCATTTACGGGCTATACTCAGTCTCAAGCTCCGGATTTTACGATGGATGATCTTAATGGAAACACACATAGCTTATATGCTGATTATCTAGATCAAGGAAAAACGGTTTTTATAAGTATCGGAGCGGCATGGAATATATGGGATACTACATGGATCGGAACTGGGGTAATGAATGATTTCCATGCAACATATGTAGGAAATGATGCTGTACTACTATTTATTGAGGCGGATCCATTTACAGAGGATATGGATTTGTATGGAGGTGGACAGTACTTCGACATCGTCACGGGTAATGACTATCCGATCATTAATGCTCCTGGTTCATTTGTAGATGATTATGAAGTGGCTTTTTATCCTTCTATCAGAGTAATCTGTCCAGATGGTTCTATGTATAGTGATGCAGTCGAGCAGGATATGGGCTGGGGTGCTTATGAGACCTCAGATGATATCGCACTTAAAATGTTTGAAAAATGTGGAACACTCTTACTAGATAATACCAATGGAATCGTAACCACTGTTTTCCAAGACGATAATGCAGACTGTATCTATGATGCATCTGTGGAAAGTTATATGCCCGATATCGCTGTAGAAGTTTCTGGTGCTAATGGAACCATAACTAGATATACAAATGATGCTGGGATAAGTAATACAATCGTTCCTACTGGGACATTTGATGTATCGGCTATCGCTCCTAATTCTCTGTGGAATACATGTAATAGTCCCCAGACCGTTATTTTTCCAAATGTGGGAGATATAGAAGAGGTAAATCTGGGTATAGAACCAGAAATAGAATGTACACTGTTATCTACAACAGTAGGATGTCCATGGTTACGTAGATGTTTTGAATCTAATATCTACATCGAATTCTGTAATGAAGGAACTGAGGCTTCGACGTCTACTTTATTAGATGTAATCCTGGATGAGCATCTGGAATATATCAGTGCAAATTACCCATTGCTCGGTCAAAATGGACAAACACTCACCTTCGATATCGGAACTCTCAATCCATGGGAATGTGGAAAAATAGTACTCGTTGTCGTACCAGATTGTGATGTCGACCTAGGTACGTTGCAATGTATCCAGAGTTTTATCTACCCTACTGAGGATTGTGATACGGGAGATTTTCATTCGGATAGACAGTGTTCGGAGATCGTAGGAGCATATGACCCTAATGATAAGAGAGCCTTTCCATTGAGTGGATCTGATGAATACAGAATATTACCAGATGCAACGATCCGATACATGATAAGATTTCAGAATTCAGGAACAGATACTGCATTCAATATCGTAATACTAGATGAGATATCTGAAAACATGAATCTAAGTACATTTAGAAAAATCAGTAGTAGCCACGATTGTTATGCAGAGATAAATGAAGACAGAGAGTTGCGGTTTTTCTTTGATAATATCATGCTTCCTGATAGTAATGTAAATCTGATCGGGTCTAATGGTTTTGTGAGTTTTACGATGAGTATGGTAGATGGACTTGTAAATGATGATGTCATTACTAACGAGGCAGATATCTTCTTTGACTTTAATGATCCTATACGTACAAATACGACAACACATATCGTAGATGATGGGATATCTAGTACTGATGATATAGAACTTTATGACTTTAGAATATCTCCTAATCCCGTAGCTAATACACTCATTGTCGAATTAGAAAAGCAAGATGAGATCATGGTAAATGCTCAGATATTAGGCATCGATGGACGACAGTTAAGAGAGGTAGAATTAGATACTAGACAAAGTAAACTAGATGTAAGTCAGCTGAGTAACGGAATATACTTTATAAAGATAAGCGATCGAGAAGGCACAAATACAATTAAGAAATTTATCGTTCAGCGATAGATTTTTAGAAAAATTCTAATTAAATACGATGAAGGCTGCTCTGAATAAGAGTGGCCTTTTTTTATACTAAACCACTAATGAGGCACTTACGCAATTGCTTTTCGAGATCTATAGAACTCATGTCTTGATGACGTTCTCTCCAGGAGTATAACCAGTGTAAGGAGGAGAGTATAGAGAACAGACTGATCTCCGTATTTATCGACGGGTCAATGTGTCCGTCGGTTTTGCAAGCATCTAGGATCTGAATAAAATCTTTTTCGTAAAGCTTCCGGAGTTTTTTAAAAGTGCTCAGTGCATCACCTTCTAAATGGATCCAGTCTCCTGTAATGAGAGCCATTTTGTCTTTGAAGTGTTGGGTCAGTGTTACATGTAGATTTACAACTGCTTCTAATCGCTCGATAGATGTCAGGCTACTGGCCAGTATGTTTTTCATCCCATCACTAAATGCCTCTGAGATCGGAATGCAGATTTCCTGAAGGATCTCTTGTTTAGAAGAGATATGGTTATAGAGACTTGCGGCTTTTATACCTACAGCCTCAGCGATGTCTTGTACAGACGTAGCTGCAAACCCTTTCTTACGGAATAGTCTAGCAGACTCATCCAGTATATGTTCTTTACGCGTTTTCATTTATACGATGCCTAAGATAGAATTGATTTTGCTCTGATCTACTTCTTGTCCAGCAAAATCGTCAAAGGCCTTGTCTGTTACTTCTATAATATGATCTAGGATAAAAGGAGCTCCTTCTCTAGCACCTTGCTCGGGAGACTTTATGCAGCATTCCCACTCCATGACTGCCCAGCCATCATAATCATACTGAGATAATTTAGAAAATATGGCATTGAAATTTATCTGTCCGTCACCGAGAGATCTAAAACGACCAGCTCGATCCTTCCAGTTTTGATATCCACCATATACACCAGATCTTCCAGATGGATTAAACTCTGCATCTTTTACGTGGAACATTTTTATGCGATCATGATAGAGATCTATGAAGTGTACGTAGTCTAGCTGCTGCAGTATAAAATGACTTGGATCATATAATATGTGAGCACTAGGATGTCCATCGACTGCTGTCAAAAACATCTCCCATGTATGTCCATCAAATAGGTCCTCACCAGGGTGTAGCTCGTAACAGAGGTTTACTCCGCACTCCTCATAGTAGTCGAGTATGGGTTTCCATCTAGTAGCGAGTTCCTTAAATGCCGTTTCTATCAATCCAGTAGGACGTTGTGGCCATGGGTATACGGTATGCCATGCGAGACTTCCAGAGAAAGTAGCACTGGCTGTGAGTCCTAGATTTTGACTGGCCTTGGCTGCCCATCTTAACTGTTGGGTGGCCCAGTCTTTTCTAGCTGAGGGATTTCCTTTTACAGAGTCTGGTGCAAATGCATCAAACATCGAATCATAAGCCGGGTTTACAGCCACGAGTTGTCCTTGTAGATGGGTAGAGAGTTCTGATATCTCTAGTCCATAAGATTGGATTTTTGCCTTGAGCTGATTACAATAATCTTTACTTTCGGCGGCCTGTTGTAGATCGATGAGTCGGGATTCCCATGTCGGGATCTGTACTGCTTTATAACCTAGAGAGGCAACCCATTCACATATTCCTTCTAGGGTATTATAAGGAGCTTTATCTCCCATAAACTGTGCTAGAAAAATGGCTGGTCCTTTGATGGTTTTCATACGATCCTTATTTTAAACAGGTACAAATTAAAAAGCCTTACCTAAGCAGGCAAGGCTTTTTAAAACTTGTTTTTAAAAAGTATTTTTTATCTGAAAAGATTTCCGAGTACTTTCATCCCCATGCCGGCGATCTCATCCATTGCAGATCCGTCACCATCTCTATCTAGAAGCTTAGTGATCAGACTTTGTTCGGGAGCTTTTTTCATTACCTCCTGTTGAGAAGTATTGAGAAAGTCCAATAGTCCTTGCGGTTGCATTTGCTGTTGTTTCTTTTCTTTTCCTAACATACCCAATGCTATCGGAGCCAATTTCATTAAGAGACTCATCGAATTATTTCTGTTGAGTCCTGAGCCTTTAGAAATCATTTCTACCACATTAAATATATTACTACCACCTAGTAAATGGCTTAAGATCCCCATACCGTCTGCCTGCTTTCCTTGAGCCGTTCCACCCATGAGAGCTCCTATATTATCTAGGATTCCACCATCATGACTATCTAATGCCCCGAATAAACCTTCAAGACCTGAAGGCTGAGATGCATTTTTTGTAAGAGCTCCGAGCAGTGTTGAGAGGGCTAGACTAGTCCCTGATTCTGTCTGTTCCTTAGTTGCTCCTCCCATCTGTTGGGATAATTGATCGAGTAATCCATTTTGAAGTTGACCTTGTATAAGGTCCATAAAATTTGCCATTTAAAGTTTATTTATTTTTTAAATAATGGTTCCTATGCTTAGTACGTTCTAAACACAAAAAAAGTTCTAATAGCACGAAAATAACATATTATAAAAAAATGTAATATATTAGAGGCTCCAAACCGATTTTAACATGCAAAAACTCGTTCTACTTGTTTTTACAGCACTCACTTTGTTTGAACTGAACCCATTTAGTCCTACAATAGCTGAGCAGTACATTAATCGTTACAGTACGATCGCTGTGGCAGAGATGCATAGAAGTGGTATCCCTGCATCTATAAAACTAGCTCAAGGATTACTAGAATCTGACTGGGGAAGATCTAACCTCGCCAATGATGCCAACAACCATTTTGGAATCAAATGTGGTTTTGGGTGGACTGGAGGTACCTTCCATAAAGAGGATGATGACTATAAGGATGGTAAATTAGTAAAGAGTTGTTTCAGGGCTTACGCCAATGCAGAAGAATCCTATATCGCTCATACCGAGTTTTTATCGCGACCTCGTAAATCTAAGCGATATGATTTTTTGTTCCATTATGGACACCAAGATTATAAAAGCTGGGCCAAAGGATTACAAAAAGCAGGTTATGCAACAGATCCATCTTACCCTGAGAAACTGATCGGAATTATCGAAAAATATGAACTGTACTTGTTCGATAATGAATCTGCAGATATGCCAGATGCGGTAGCTGTTCATACTGCAAAGACACCTACAAAAGAAAAAGAAGTGCTCGACACTCATGTGGAGAGAGACTATAAAGAAGCAATTGTTGAAGCAAAAACCGATAATGTATTAGAACCCTTAAAACCTTTGGAATATGTCAACAATATTTCAATGTTAAGAGCCAGAGAGGGGGAAACCCCTCTCTCCTTAGCTCAAAGAGCATCCGTCTCTTATCGCAAATTAAAAAAGTATAACGAAATCCTTCCAAATAAAAACGAGCCATTCATGGAGGGAGATATCGTGTATCTCGAAGAGAAAAAAAGCAAATATGGCAAAGCCAGTGATCAGCATTTGGTCAAAGATGGAGAGACGATGTTTTCGATTGCTCAACAGTATGGCATCAAGCTAGAAAATCTATATTTAAAAAATAGAATGCCCCAAGGAGCTCAACCACTAGTGGGTCAAAATCTAAATTTAGGTGCTATGGTAAAGGTTGGGAAACGCCCGAAGTTTAAAACCGAGGTAGAGCTGGAATTAGAAGAGCAAGAATTCCTTTTCGATGAGAGCTTCACGGTTAGGTAACAACCATATGAGCTAGATATTTATTTTGTAAAATAGGCCATTGACTTAAAGTCAAATCAAATTAAAATTTTCACTTAAGATTGATTTCTTCGTTATAAGAAAGCCTATTTGTATTTTGGGTTTAAATTCTAAATCATGCGATACATTATCATTACGCTTTTATCGATCGTTAGTTTAACGAGTACATCTGCACAAGGTAGTTTTTTGTTTGGTCCTAAAGCCGGTCCGACATTGGCTTTTCAAGAATGGAATAGTTTTGATCGTCAAGTATTGAGAGACTGGCATATCGCGGCTTTTATAGAATCGTATAACGAAGATGAGGACTCAGGTTCTTTTATCGCACAACTGGGTTATCATACAAGGGGTAGTGCCATCAGAGTGACCAATGGCTTTACTTTCAATACAAATAACGTAGGCTTTAAATTTAACAATGCATCCCTTCTCTTAGGTGTAAAAAGACCATTGCCCATAAAGGGAAAATGGACTCCATATTATATGATCGGTGCTAGACTAGAATATACTTTAAAGACTAACTTGAATGATTTTACAGAAGAATTTAATGCAGGTTCGATCTTTTATCCTATCGAAGCGTATGTAAATAAGATAAACTACGGTCTATCTATGGGGGCAGGTGCTCGATTTAGCATATCAGAATTTGTCGGTGGTTTTGTGGATATAACTATCAGTCCTGATCTGTCGTATCAGTATCAGCAACCAGCCCTAGGAAATGTCATTAATCCCAATGGTGGAGGAAACATCACCATCGGTGAGCGACAGATTAGGAATATGACCTTAGAAATATCTTTTGGGGTTAACCTATTGAGGAAAGTGATTTATGAAGATTAAAAAGGATCATCTTTTTTAGGGATATCTATTTGAATTTTTCTCACTTATCTTGAGCGGGTATTTCATTTTATACAATTCGTTTATGACATCCGTTATTCGATATTTCATATTTGGTTTCTTATCGATTATTATTTTGGCTATAGCCTGTAAATCCATTCCCAGCTATAGAACACAAATCAATAATGACACATACCTATCTAAAAAAATAGAGCGGTATCAGCCTAACCTTCTGGCTCATCTGTCCCATGAAATGCTCAATGCAGATAAGTATTATCACCTAGTGGATGGTCGATCAGGAGATCTATTGGACCTATCGGATTCTGCATCAGGTGATGATCTAGACGATGGATGTTTTAAACTCATAAATGCCCATCAGTCTTACGAAGTATATAAAGACGATAACTGGGATCGTATAAACTTGCTCGAAGAAAATGCAATACCTATTAAAGCGAGTACGACATACACTCTATCTATCATGATGAAAACGCCTACTGTATGTCCATCTCCTGCATTAGAAATGAGAGTGGATTATTTTAAAAAAAATGGCGATCGGATTTACTTAAAAGATAGAAATGGCGAGGTACGGAAGTACAATGGGTATCCACTAAAAAATATCGAAACCATACGAGCGATAAATTCTAAGGCGGATACATGGCAGGAACAGAACTTGATTTTTAAGACACCTGTAGATGCAGGCAAAATTGTTTTTTCATTTACCAATAATCTAGAATATGAGAAAGGTGATCTTCCTTATCTTTGTGATGACTGTGATTGTGCAAGTAATAATGCCGACTGCTGGCCGATCTTAATCGATGATTTTTATCTGGGAGAAGGAATATCTTTTAAAGGAGAATCGATAAAAAAGCAAAGTTTTAAAAATGCTGATTCTAATGTCCATATCGATGAGTATGGAAATGTGGAAATACTGAATGACGGAATATGGAAAGCTTTTTTTCCGTTGATGATCTATCAGACCCACCAGAGAGATCAGGCAAAATATCCATCAAATCCACATCATAGTGTTCTCTACTTAGGCGAACCAGATGATCCCACAGATGATGGTTATCGACTCTACGGTCAAATGGGATTTAATACTTCAGCATGGTCTCGCACTGTAGCTGATATCGAGGCACTTCTTGAAGGTGGATTGGATTTTGTAAATTTTGACATTACCGCTTATTGTAAGGAATGGGATAAGAAAGGAAGTTACACAGTTGATAAGTTAATAACGGATATAAGAGCAGTTCAAGACGCAGGATTGGAAGATCGGATACTTTTTTATTATCATGATAACGAGCTGTCCCTACATCAAGTCGAATGGCACGAACTTCTGAGAACCTTAAGAAGCATCACCTCTAAACCGATCTATCAGCTCAATGGATATCCCGGAAATACAGCCAATTATTATAATGAGGAATGTCAATTAATCGATGTCTCGGGGACATACGTCACAGATAAGGAGGGGTTTCATAATCGACGTTTTTCTATTCTAGATCATCAGTCTAATATGGGTGTCCCTGCTGTCATCGCTCAACATACACAAACTAGTCCTAATCCTAAGAGTGGGGGACATGACATGCATCCCAGACCTATCGTTTATGCGGCTATTGCCAATGGTGCTAGAGGATACGGATACTTTATGGATGTACCGATTAGGGACCTCGATGGAGACGGAAACGTGACAGAGTATGATCGTAGTGGAGATATCCGTTTTGCGAGTTGGACTGCGGATTTTCCTAACATCGCCTGTGAGGTAAATAATATGTTGCCCATAATCCGTATGCCTCACTGGACCCCATGGAAAGTACAGTCCAATAATGACAAAGTAGATCTAGGGACGAGAGAATATAAAGGCTATCCTTATTTATTTATTGCCAATGGCTCAGGAGATATACAGACTGTAGAGTTGGATTTAAAAGATCTCGGAATTCTACATAGCGAGGTAGTAGATTATAACTCTGGAGAAAA
>CALDEN010000145.1 GCA_937942405.1 uncultured Saprospiraceae bacterium | reverse complement strand
GAGCATTAGCGATCGGAGAACCTACATCAGAGATCGGTCCTGTATCGAACTGCTCCCATGAAAAAGTCATGTCATTGCCATCTAGATCATTGGCCTCTCCAGTTAATACAAAGGGAGTCTGTATCGGAATGTAAAAGCCATTTTCATAATTTATAATAGGTTCTGGAGATCTATTTTCGATATCTGTTTTTACTCCACAATCTCCATTACCTCCACTACGTGTTAATCTATATATTTCTTCTATAGAGCTTACATGATATCTCTGGAAATCGTCGCCTGTATTATCTGGGCCACATGCACCAGAGTAAGACATAAGCGTAGATCCACTACCTACTTCATAACCTGTGCCACTGTTTTCGTTTCCGGCAGCACCGCCATTACTACAGTTATTCATCGTGTGGTTAGCTCCCATCTGATGACCCATTTCATGTGTAAATGTTCCTACAACTCCATTAGAAGGAAATGAACCGAAGTAACATGTAGCACCAGAGGCTTTATTATTAGAGCAGATAGATTGTAGCGAAGCGATACCTCCTACATCGGTACATCTCGAGAAGATATGCCCTATATCATAATTGTTCTGACCGATAGCTAAGTTTACGATTTGAGTGTTTTGACCGATTAGTTGTGCTCCAGACTGAGGATTACTATAAGGGTCTGTAGATCCATCAGTGTATAGTAGTTCATCATTGTTATTTACGAGTAGGAAGTTGGTCGATAACTCGTTTTCATAGATCAGATTAGCTCTGTCCAAAGTAGCTACGATGACTTCCAGAGCTTCTGCTACAGAACCCTGAAATCCTCCCCACTCACCAGTACAAGCGATCGCGATACGATATGATCTAAGTGGAATATTGTCGTTAGGATCTCTTAGACTAGCTTGTATGTTTTTTTCTACTTCTATTTCTTCTGGAGTTTCATTGCTTATGCTTTCGACACCACAGCCAGCATGAGTAAATATCTGACCTCCATTATCGCTAGCTATATAGTAGCTCACGTAATACTCATCTTCTCCTACACCATATGGATCGATGTACACTTCTCCTTTGGTAGATCTGATGGCAGCATATAAACCCTTATTACCTAGTGTAAGTCGAGCTACATGTTGAGGATTGATCGTACTATATGCTCGGAAAGACTGTATATGCGGATACTTAGCCGCGAGGCCTTCCATCATTACCGGTGATTTTACGATTTCAAATCGTTCAAAATTCCCTTCTGGCATTGGTAAATCTATAAATGCGGTGGCATTTCTTTGCGATTCATGAGGAGCACTGGCTAGAACAGATTTTATCTGTTGCAAATCTAGTTGTACAGTAGCATATTCTGAGGGAGTAACTTCTCTCTCGACTTGTTTTAAATGACTGATATTTTGGTCATTTACAAATGTCCATTGCTGTCCAAATACGACGGAAGTAAGGCTTAGAAAAAGCAAAAAGGTATAAAATCTCATAGTTGAATTAATTAGCTGTATAAAAATAACATGCTTTGGGACTTATTGTTACATTCCATTTGTGTTTAAGAGGACTTTCTACATATTAAAATGTAGCTTTTACCTGAGCACGTGCTGTATGGATGGGCATATTGTCGCCCGTTTTACGCCCTTCGTAGTTTAAAATGAAATCTACATTATCTGCTAGACGTTTTGTAAATGCAGTATTCCAGAGGTAATTGTTACCGGGTTTGAGCCCCTCTAGTAGCTCGAAAGCAGTAAAGGATTGTGTCTCACCGTCAAAATCTACCTTTATAAAACTCAGTCCTGTGGTCCAGCTGATTTTTCTTGTTTTCCGCCATGTCGTTTCTAGTGAGAAGTCGTTACTTTTCATGGTTTCCATACTTTGAAGGTTTTGACTTTTATTTTGAAAATCATATTTAACTACAAAGCGGAGATTTCCGAGTGGTCGGTAATTTATTTCAGGCTTGATGGAGTAGTAGTCGATTTCAAAATCACGGGCATCGAGTATTTCAGAATCCCCACTTTTGGTCCCACTCTTTAGGTTTAGTATGAAATCTAATTTGGCATCGATGCCCATGCGATATCTGGTAAAGTATTCCTCTAGAGCTCTACTTTCAAAACCCGAGATCTGAACAAATTTAGATTTTGTATCTCTCAATCCGATCTGGACATCCCATTTAGGGTTTCCTCGATTTATAAACAACGTATGATTGCTGAACGAATTATAATTGACTATCGTAGTGTCACTAAAACCAAAATCAAAAGGACTATAGCTGTTTTCATCGACTTCTACTTTTTTATTGATTCGGATGGTAGACAGTAGGGAAAGTCTTTGAATCGATTTTTTCCAGAAACTGTCTTTCTTTTTAGGGTCGATTTTTTTATTGGGGTCATTGTTTTTAGCTGTCGATTTAAAGAGCTTTTTTGCATCCAATCGTAGACTTTGATTGATTCCTGAATTATTTGTTTGGATAAACTCATTATTATAAAGCGGGACTTGTATGTATCGAGAAGTATCTTGAAACTCTGATAGTCTGAATTCTGCAAGTTGCTGGACTCCATCCTCGTTTACATCTATCCAGTCATAACTCCCTTCACCTGGTAATACTTCTTGATAATCATATTCGACTTTGGCTTGCTGGCCGGAGCCGATATTAAAAGAACTCGTCGATTTTAAAAATCCATTGAATATATCAAATCGATAATCGATCTGTCCGAGATAACTTTTACGAGCTTGTACATTTTTGGCTGTAGCCAATGTCGGATTAGTAATCTGTAGATCTCTAAACGTAAAATCTAAATTAAGGGCAGATGATTTATGTGGATTCCAGGAGCCAGCCACGATGAGGTCTGATGCCTTACTGAATGAGCTAAAAGTATTTCCCTCAATCGCCTTATCGACTCTATCCTCAAAAGATAATTGTCCTTTAAGCTTATCAAGTTCTGGACTTTTGACAAAATATTTATGTACTCTAAATGCAGCACTAGTCTCAGTGATCTGATTAGTAACTATATCCGTTCGTTCGTTTTGTTCAGCCTCGTAAACATAGCCCAGTTCCCATGGTTTATCGGAACCTATTTTTCTAGATACTCCGAGTATGGGTCTAAGGAAAGTCGATTGCTCTTCTAAGTCTTCGGCTAGGAGGAGGCTGGACTGACTTGTAAATTCGAGTTTTTTCAGCTTGAGGCGATAATCTAAACTGTGTAGTTGTGCATCGTAATTGTTCTTCCTGTTTAAACTGCTCAGGGCATAGCTGAGATCTATATTTTTATTTTGCTTAAGCAAAAATCCTGTTTTTAGAATCCGTTCATCTGTTTTTTGAAGATTTTGAGCGAGATTCCAGTCTCTCGTAAATTCTACAGCACGATAGGGGTTCAAAGCTTGGAAGTTTTCTTGAGTGTATTCCATGGCTAGAAAGGGAGTCAGATGCAGCTGCTTTTCTTTGCCCAGAGATATTTGATGATTTATTTTTATGTA
>CALDEN010000144.1 GCA_937942405.1 uncultured Saprospiraceae bacterium | reverse complement strand
AGAAGAAGAAGAAGAAGAAGAAGAAGAAGAAGAAGAAGAAGAAGAAGAAGAAATCAACCAGGGCTGATGCATTGGCAATAGTATAAGCTTCTTAATCTCATAACTGATCTGCCGGAGATTTTATCCACAAAGTAGCTAGCAACCATGTCTGATGGTTTAATTTATTTTACGACTGTTACATCTCCTTTAAAAATAGCGGTAGAGCCGTCTACAAACTCGATCTCTGCAAACCATACATATACACCTGGGTTTACTTCTTTCTTTTTGAATGTACCATCCCATCCGTATTCTTTGTCATTAGGGAGAAAATCAGCGTAGCCCCATAATCTATTTCCCCATCTATCGTAGCCTTGGAAGGTATTGACCTTTGAAACAACTCCAGGCTTAGCAAAAATCAAGAATTCATCATTAATCCCGTCATTGTTGGTAGAGATAATGTTAGGAATATAGATGTCTTTGATCAGTTCTACATAAATGGTGAGCTGGTCGGTATCCGTACATCCACTGCTACTGGTAACTTGCACTTGGTAAGAGGTGGTTATGATCGGAGTGACATTCTGTTCTAGACAATTGGGGCAATCGGCATCATCTAATGGAGTCCATTCTATCATCGATATGCTATCTATAGGAATGTTTACCACGGACTGAATAGTCGCACCATCTCCTAGAGAAATGGTCATATCCTCGCCTAGATCTACATCGACTAGTAGAATTGCATTTATGATAAAAATGTCAGAGACCAAACAGCCATCTCCATCTTGTACGGTGATCTCATATTCTCCATTAGAGAGATTGTTGAAACTAGGGCTGTCTTGGAAAGGGCCACCGTTCAGAGAGTAGCTATACGTCCCGTTTCCTCCTGTAGCCATAACTGCAATACTGCCATCGTTTACATTGAAACAGTCCGGTTGGTTCACCACAAAACTGAGTTCTAGATCTGTGAAGTAATCGATCTGAGTAAAAATAATGCTGTCACAACCATACTGATTAGTGAGGATGTCCTCGTAAAAATCCTCTCCCATGGGATCGCAAGTCAGCAAGAAGATATAACTAGAGTCTTGTGGGGATAAATCTATAGTGGTCGTGACGATACTGTCACAACCGTTTGTATTCATTAAATTCTGAACAAATACTCCTGCTTCGATGGGATCACAGGTGAGCTCGTTAAGAAATACATCATCGGAACCATTAAGGCTCGTCTCTGTAAATATTAAGCTATCGCAGCCATACTGATTTTGGAGTATATCGATAATCAGGCCCGTCATGCTAGGGTCGCATGTTTCATTGAAAAGATAGGTCGAGTCGGGAGGGATCAGACTTACCTCTGTAAATATGAGACTATCGCAGCCGTCTTTATTTATCTCTAGGTCTATGAAAGTTCCAGTAAGATTTATATCACAGCTCTGATCAAAGAGATAAGTAGAGTCCGCAGAGATAAAGCTTATGTTTGTAATTATCAGACTGTCGCAGCCGTTTTGATTAATAAGAGAATCTGTAAAAACACCTGTAAGAGTTGGATCACACGTTTGGTCAAAGAAGAAGGTGGAGTCTGCAGCAATTAGATTTATTTCAGTAATAATGAGGCTATCACAGCCCTCTATATTTTGTAATGTATCTATAAATGTACCAGTAAGATTAATGTCGCATGTCTGATCCATCAAGAATGTAGAGTCTGTCGGTGCTTGCTCGATAAGAGTGATGATGAGACTATCACATCCGTAGGAATTCTGCATGACAATCTCAGTCGAGCCTATCAGATTGAGATCGCAGCTCTCATCGTATAGAAATGTAGAGTCCACGGGGATGTAAGAAACGGTATTAAATATCAAGCTGTCACAACCGTTAGAATTAGTAAGTTCTAGTATGGTTTCTGATACTAAAGTAGAGTCACATGTAAAGTCATTTATATAGGTAGAATCCGCTTCCGCAAAAAGGGTCTCAATGGTCACAGTACTATCACAATCATATTGGTTTAATAGATTCAGGACTACTATCCCCACATCCGATGGATCACAGCTCGTTGCATTTATCTCGATAAAATCTGGTGGTATATATTCGACAATAGTCGTAACCATACTGTCACAGAAATAGATGTTTTGGAGGTTTTCAAAAAAGACGCCCTCCATGTTGGGGTCACAGGTAATTGTATTTACCATCACTGTATCACTTCTAAAAACAGTGACAATAGTAGAAACCTCATCAGAACATCCCAGTGCATCGGTAACTTCGACATAATAGGTGCCTGACATTTCTTCGGTAGCATTATCGATCGTGATGCTATTACTGCTAGAACTAAAACCTAGCGGTCCAGACCAGTCATAGTCGACTCCACCTGTCGCTTCTAGGGTGAAACTTTCACCTTCACAAATCGGAGAGGTGTTACTTGCAGTAGGGTTCAGGTCAGATACGGTAAGCGTTACACAATCTTCCACTTCGCAGATTGGAGAAAAAACGATGTCGTCTACTGCAAAATCATTTCCAGGCATTGCAGTATTTACATCTTGAATACAAATGGTGATAGATGAGCTCGCCCCTGAATTCCATATTTCAAAAAAATTGACCCATAAGCAAGTAGTAGATATTGCAACATTACTGTCACCTATATTAAATCCATCTATCTGAAACTGAATTTCTGCAGGACCATTAGGATCCACAGATGCGACCCAAGCCGAAAAAGCATAATCCGTATTGGGGGTGACAGCGATGGTCTGGCACCATACATTTTGGTTTGGAGATTCATCACCGTTTGCAATGAGCATCTCGCCAGAACCACTTGTATGATCTCCACAGGCTTGCCAGTTAACATGCATCGGTTGAGGATTTGAGCCGACAGTATACTGACCTTCCTCCACTTCGTTTGCAGGTATACTCGGAGTGGCATTGAAATCATAATCTGTTGTAAAGCCAGTGTTACCATCTTCAAAGTCTCCATTTTCTACGAGATTAACGGTGTAATCGATGCTTTGAGCGACAAGACAGTAAGTGGTGGTGGTACTTATCGTGGCACTAGGATTTAACGAAAAAGGATCACTGAGGTCTATATCAGGAGTCCAAAAGAAGTCAATGTAATCTCCATCTATAGAACCGTCTAGATCAAATGTAGAAGGTATAGAACAGGCTAGGTCATCAGGACCTGCATCTACATCTGGACATTGTGCAGAGATCGTAGACATAATCAATACTAGAAAAACAAATATGGACGTTGCTCGAAGCATAATTCTTTTGTTGGTAAAAATCTGGGGTGTTGCAGAAGTTCTAATTAAGATTAGACGATCTCTCTATGTTTATCCCTCGAAGTGGAAATAGCTTTTATTAAAGGAAGATTAATGTCAAGCCAATATAATAACTATCTTTCAAA
>CALDEN010000143.1 GCA_937942405.1 uncultured Saprospiraceae bacterium | reverse complement strand
TCTTGTTTGACTCTGCAGATGAGGATGAATATATCCGGGGCATAAAAGAGGAGATCGATTTGGGCTTTGCATCATTGAACTTGGATAGCTTTTATTTTATCAAGAAGAGTACACGTAAAATATTACGTTCGCTTAAGAAGTATATCCGTTATTCTAAAAAGAAAGAAACAGAGGCAGATATCCTGCTTTATTTTTGCACGAAAGTGAAAGAACTCAAACCCTCCTACAAACGTAGTCAGCACATGGTAAATATGTACCAAGGTCAATTAAAAATGGCCATTAAAGCGATCAGCACCTTACACGAAGATTTGCAGTATGACTATGATCTGATATTGGAAGAACTGGGAGAGAAATAATCACAATATATCCATAGAACATGATTAATAAAATCAGTCCTCACGATATGGAAATAATAATTACGTTAGTTTTAGGGCTTCTAATAAGGTATACTTCTGGATAGATGCTTCTCCAATCAGTATTTAACCTCAGACAGTAACATAAAACACAAATAAAATAAGATCATGGGAAAAGGTAAAGACGCAAAAA
The DNA here is from genome assembly GCA_937942405.1 of uncultured Saprospiraceae bacterium. GTDB lineage: Bacteria > Bacteroidota > Bacteroidia > Chitinophagales > Saprospiraceae > JAHDHU01. Next base: position 3,811 of record CALDEN010000143.1, on the reverse strand, counting down.
AGACAGTTAAAAAAGAAGCTACACTGACTCCAAAAGAAAAAAAAGCAGCGAAGAAACTGAAGAAAGTAAAGAAGGGATACGAGTCTTAAACAGATCGCACTCCTTTAGTACTGTTACCATTTAACATTGAAAATGACACATATCTAACATGAAATATTTCATAAGCTATCTGATACGTCATTTTCAACATTAATTGGTATTACACAGAGCATTTACACTAATCACTACAAATGGATCCAACAGCCCTAATCAAAAAATTCTATACGGCATTCTCTGAAGGAGATGCAGCGACCATGACGTCTTGTTATCATACCGACATCGTATTCCAAGATCCTGTTTTTGGAAAATTAAATGGTGCTCGAGCATGTACTATGTGGAAGATGTTACTATCTCAGAAAAAAGCCGAAACATCGATCAGCTTTTCCAATATAGATACAAATTCTCATGATGGAACAGCAAACTGGATAGCCAAATATCAATATGGTGATAAAAATCGACCAGTGGTAAATCATGTTCAAGCCCAATTTAAATTCAAGGACGGAAAAATCATCAGTCATACAGATACCTTTGACTTGTGGAAATGGACTAGACAAGCCTTAGGCATATCTGGGTATCTGATCGGATGGACTCCATTTATGAAAAAAAAGATCCAAGCGACTACTAATCAAAAATTGGATGCCTTTATTGAAAATTCGTCTACTTAGTGTTTTGATTTTCTAAAAGTTAGAATAAATTGAGACCCATTCTTACCATCACTTTGTATATCCATAGTGCCTTCCAACCGATTAACTACTTTTTGACAAATAGCTAAGCCTAATCCAGAACCTTTATACTCCGATTCGTTGTGCAATCGTGTAAACATTTTTGTTATTTTTTCCTGATACTCAGGATCTATACCTATGCCGTTATCTTCAAAACACAAGGTCACTAGGTCATCTTCTACTTGACTGTATACTTTGACCGTAGGAATATCTGAGCGGTTATACTTAATGCCGTTTTCGATTATATTTTGGAAAAGCTTTATAATTTCAGAATGATAATAAACGATCGTCGGCATCGGATTACATACCATGACCCGAGCATTTCTTTCAGCAATATAATTACTCATCAAGTCTAAAACTTCTTCTACTGCTGTATTGAGGTTTAAGGTCACTCGATCTTCTGGCACTCGTGAAAGTTTTGAAAATTCTAAAACACTCTTAATTAAGGAATTCATTCTAGTACTCCCATTAGTAATAATAGACAAGTACTTTTCTACTTTAGGATTTGAATGATCCTTCAGTTCCTTTTCTAACAATGAAGCAAAGCTGATAATGTTATTAAGTGGAGTCTTCAAATCATGAGAAGCGATATAGGCAAAACGTTCTAATTCCTCATTGGAATTTTCAAGATCCTGATTGAGTTTTTTTAGATTTTTATTAGAATCGATCAGACGTTGATTACTCTCTTCAAGTTTCTCAACAGCCTGCTGAATAAAATTTTCATTTACTTTGGCATCTCGACGACTCCTCTCTATCAGAAATTTATCCTTATCGATGTTTTTGCGAATCGCATCTAAATGCTCAAGAATAGTTTTTTTCTTAACAGGGTCTATCGTATCGATGATTTCTATTATGGATAGTATATTATTACTACTGTCCATTTAAAAGTTTAAAGCCAGTAATAATAGAGCTCACATTGTGAAAACAACTGATCCCCGATTCGAACGGGTTACCTATCTCTCCTCCCGATAGAAATCCTGTCATCGGGATATCCCAGATATCATGTATAGATTTAATCTCATCTTCAAAAAATGGTCCTAGTGTTAAGTTTCTACCTACACAGCTGGTTATTATTAAAGCATCTAAGTCTCCAAAATGATCTTTAAGTTTTTCTTGCCTTTCTAATAGTTTTTGAGAAATACTTGTATCGGGCATTCTACAAAACTTAAACTTCGTACCTATAGGAACACTGCTGTAAAATTTTAAAGACTGTCTCTCGAGATCGATTTCGACTGGTGATTTTATAGACTTAGCTCCAGTCAGTTCTTCCACCATAATCGGATGATTACCGACAGAGAACTCCACTTCCTCTCCTCTTGCTAATTTATCAATATCAAAATAATTAAAGTAACCTAAAAAGACCTCCGTAGCTGGCTGTCCATCTATCTCCAATAATTCATTCCCGATAGAATTAGTTATTTCATGGGTAAGTCCTAAACTCTCCCATCCACTGTACGCATCTCCCACAAGATCCACCATCGTCCTGTCAAAAACGATAGCCACCAGATTATTATGCATCAGTCCTTCATTACTGAATACTGTATATTTTTCAAATTTAAAGTTATCCATTGCAAGACCTCCGTACAATGGAATCTTCTCATCAGTTAACTTCTGGATATCCCTAATTAATAAATCTGTTTCGATCGATTTTGAAGCTATCAATGAATAAACCGCCGGTTTATCAAAAGCATCTTTAATAAACATTCCAAAATCATTTCCTGCACCGGCATTTATAGGCAAGCTTACGAACTTGTATGCCTCTTCTGGTATGTAAAGAAATAAGCCAGAATATATTCCTTTTTCAAAATGATCATCGCAAATCTCTCCAGCTGTAGATGCTCCTATATGATCCACCCCTTCACTTATGAGAAACTGATTAAGACCATGCATGTCTAAATCAGCATTGACAAATAATATTGCCAAAGCAGGCTTACCATACTCTGCTTTCATCGACTCATATTGAGCAATGAATTTTTCTAATTCCGAGGATTGCAAACTAAACATCGTTTTCTTCTTCATCTATTTACCTGGAATTAGTTCTACAATATTATTGAGTGTCTCCACACTCAATGGTTTTTCTTTAAACGCCTTAATCCTACCATATTTCTCGTTCTTCTCGAGATCGTATTTACTCAGTGAAGTAGTAAGAATTACGATGCACTCACATTTTGAGTCGAGTTCTGCTGCTTCATAAGCTTCCATAAAGTCCCATCCAGTCATGAGTGGCATGTTTATATCTAAAAGTATTACATCAGGAGTCTCATGAATTTTTAATGCTTCTAGAGCTGCAATTGCAGAGTCAAATATTTTCCAGGAAGAAAATACACCGGACTCTTCTACCATTATCTCATTATAGATATTGGTTGGAAGATCGTCGTCTATCAGGAATGCCGTTCTCTTAATCAAATTATAAAGTATGATGATGTAAAAAATAAATAATTAAGGTATAAGCAAAATTATGAAAAGAAGGGCATGTTTTCAAAGATCGTCTAGTTATTGTCACCTATTTAACCATTCTTTGAACAATTTTGTCCGCTGTCGGCTTACAATAAATTCTAAATTTCTAGAATTCGATAATACCAATTTCATTCTATAATTAAAATAAGGCTCTATTTTCAATATTGACTTTTTTTTGCAATGATTTGTCCTCTATTAATTCTAAAGAACTCTGACTCATCGATAGAATGGGAATTGCCGATTTTGAAAACTTATCTAATACCGATTAATATAGGTTGAAAGTCTCCTGTTTGGATAGATTTAAATAAGCAATCTATGCTATTAAGTTTAACTGAGTAAAAGAATCCTAATAAGTGTGAACCAGAAGTCGTTAAGCCCTAAGTATTTAATCCGTTTTTCTTTATTTACAAACATCGATTATTTATTACAACTGTATAAAAGGCATCCCCTGTTTAGCTTGGTAAAAAGTAAATCCTATCCAAGCCGCATATGCTAAACCAAAGATAGTTACTGCAACGACCTGTCTTGTATCATTGGTCTTCCATTGCTTAGATAAGAAAAAGGCGAAAAGTGGAATGATCTGCAATCCATGT
>CALDEN010000142.1 GCA_937942405.1 uncultured Saprospiraceae bacterium | reverse complement strand
TACGCCCAAAGGTGGATTTCAAAGTATTTTCCCTTTATCAGGTTCGATAGCATCTTCAGATATGATAAGTGCTTCAGGAAATTGGTATTTGGACTCTTATATGTTTGAATATCAACCTTCAGCGGGTTCATGTGAAATGGTTGTATTTACTAATGGAGGTACTATTCCAGGCCTTCTAAGGATTTATGACGCTAATGGAGTATTAGTGGCTTCTAGTGCAAATACAATTTCGGCAACTCTCTGCTCTGGTTCAAGATATACAATAGAGCAATGGGTTGCTATAACCAACGGAAATCTACCATTAGACTATACTATTAGTGCAGATGCTCCTGGAACTGCAGGAAACTATGCTCTTGACGTACCATACTTACAGGCTGGTTCGGCTATGTTGGAATTATATCCAGATCCAGAATTGTATTGTAATTTATTAACCACCTTCTCTGATGTAAATCTAGGAATGATCGGTTGTGTTGAAAAAATAATGAGAACATGGAGTATTGTTCAATGGTCTTGTGGTACAAATCAAGCACCTGTAACATGTACTCAAATTATAGAAATCGCAGATAGTGCAGGGCCTACAGTAACTTGTCCAAGTAATGTTACAATAACTACGAACTCTTCAGGAACAGGAAGTTGTTATGCATCATATGTCCCTCCTGTTATTACACCAGTAGATAACTGCTGTTCTGAAACTACCTTAGATGTTAGTTGGTCTCACGGAGGTGTTAACCAAGGTGCTATCTCAGGTTATGATGGTTCTACTTCATTCCAGTTACCAGTAGGGGTAAGTACGATTTCATATATAGCATATGATTGTTGTTATAACTCGACTACTTGTTCTTATGAGGTTACAGTAGAAGACAGTACGCCACCAGTAGCTATTTGTGATCAATATACTGTAGTTTCTTTATCTATAGATGGATTAGCACATATTCAAGCTAACGTTTTTGATGATGGATCTTATGATGATTGTCAGTTAGTAGCTATGAAAGTAAAGAGAATGGACAATGGTTCAAATTGTGGTATTACTCAAAATACTTTTGAAGATGCGATAACAGTTTGTTGTTCGGATCTAGGAACACCAGTTATTGTTCAGTTCAGAGTTTACGATTCTTACAATACGGATGGTACTTTAGATATGACTAGATACAATGAGTGTATGGTTGAGATCGAAGTACAGGATAAAATAGCACCATCACTAAGTTGTCCAGCCAATATGGCTTTAGACTGTGATGATACATACGACTTAAATGGAAATCTTTCAACTCAATTTGGAGCATATACAGTAAATGACAATTGTTCTAATCCTACTGTAACTGATGTTGCTGTGGCAGAAGTTGATCAATGTAATCAAGGAAGAATAAGAAGAACAGTTTCTGTTTTAAACTTAGATGGAACAGTTGCAGCAACTTGTACACAGTTTATTACTTTGTCTAACCCAGAACCATTTTATGTAAATCCTGCAGACGTATGTAACGCTACGGATGATGATGTACAATGGCCTGCTGATTTTGATCTTCCAGGTTGTGCAGATCCAGCGAGTAATGATTTTCACCCTGATAATACTGGATATCCTTTATTATCTGAGGATCAATGTGATCTAGTAGGAGTAAATTATACGGATCAGGTATTTCCATTCAACGTTGGAGGACAAAGTTCAGAAAATGTTTGTTTCAAAATTATTAGAACGTGGACGATTTTAGACTGGTGTCAATCAAATCATCCAAATAATCAAGATGCAAATCCAGCTAATGATGTAGTATATCAATGGTCTTGTACACAAGTGATTAAAGTTAATAATAGTGTAGACCCTGTAATTACGAGCAGTTGTGCTCCTAAGTCTACATGTTCTTTTGATCAAGAATGTACAAATGGATTTATTGAATTGACAGCAACAGCTACTGATGATTGTACAGAAGTACTTGATTGGTGGGCAGACATAGATTTAAATAGTAACGGCTCTTTCGACACAAACTACGCTAAAAATGGAACTGGATCTCTTGCTGATGCAAGTGGAGATTATCCAGTAGGAACTCATACTATTTACTGGTCATTCAAGGATAAATGTGGAAATGTTGCAGCTTGCTCGCAAGAATTCAGCATTGTATCTTGTAAGGCACCTACTTGTTATTTAATTAACGGTTTAGCTACTGACTTAATGCCTACTTCTGATACAACCGGTATGATAGAAATCTGGGCAAGTGATTTTGACAATGGAAGTCATCACACATGTGGTTATAATGTAGTATTATCATTCTCTACAGATATAACCGATACGAATATTACATACACTTGTTTAAATGAGGGTCTTAATAATGTATCTGTTTATGTAACTGCAGTTTCAGCAACGGGAACAGCACTGACTCAACCAGATGGGACGCTTATTCAGTCATTCTGTAATACTACGATAGATATTCAGGATAACATGAATACATGTAACATCGGAAACGATGGTATCTTAAATAGAATCTCAGGAAATATTGCTACTGAAGATGAGCAAGATTTAATGGAAGTTGATGTGCACTTAGGAGATGGTCAGAATATGGTGTCTACTAATACAGATGGTTTATATGCATTTGCAGATATGCCTGACGGTGGAGCGTACAACATTGATCCTGTAAAAGATACAGATGCTATGAATGGGGTAAGTACTTTAGATTTAGTTTTAATCCAGAAGCATATTATTCAGCTTGAGGCATTAGGAACACCTTACAAAATGATTGCAGCTGATGTAAATCATGATGAAACGATTTCTGCAATTGATTTAATAGAATTAAGAAAACTAATTCTAGGGATCAATCTAGATTTCCAGAATAATGAAAGCTGGAGATTCGTAGATAAGGGTTACCAATTCGTAGATGCTGCTAATCCTTTAGATGAAGTATTCCCTGAAACTTATGCTATTAATGCATTGACAGGAGATATGGAAATAGATTTTGTTGCAGTGAAAATAGGAGATGTAAATAACTCTGTAATAGCAAATGCAACTAGTAACGCTTCAGAGAACAGATCTGACAAGTCGCTTTCACTTTATACTGAAGACATGACATTCAGTAAAGGAGATGTGGTTTCTGTTCCTGTAAAGGCAACGAAAAATTCTACACTTGTAGGATACCAGTTTACCCTAGATTACAATACTGATGTTCTTGATTATCAAGGATTTACATCAGGAGCTATTGAGCTTACTCAAGCTAACTTCGGAACTCAAAATGTAGAGTTTGGTCAGTTAACTACCAGTTGGTCTCAAACTAATGCTCAGGATTTAACTGAAAACGAGGTACTCTTTGTAGTGAACTTCGTGGCTAATGAAAACGGAAGCTTAGCTGGATTAATATCTGCAAACTCGGATATTACTAGAGCAGAAGCATATAACGAAAGTAATGAAGTAATGGACATCAACCTCAGTGTTAGAAATGACAATGCAGGATATGCTCTATATCAAAACACACCTAATCCATTTAGCGTGTCTACGGATATAGCATTTGAAGTTCCAGCTACTCAGAATATTAAGATTTCCATATTTGATGTTACTGGAAAAGTAATTACTACTGTAGAGAGAGAATTCTCTAAAGGGTACAATACTGTAACAATCAATAAAGATGTACTAAACACTTCTGGTGTTTTATACTACTCTCTAGAAGCGGATAAATTTACTGCAACTAGAAAAATGGTAGTCTTAAAATAAGAAACTCGAGCTCTTAGATAGCTCAAAAAAATTACTGTTTTTGGGATGGGACCCCTCTCCATAATGTTGGAGGGGGTCTTTTTTTTTATATTGACTAATTTTGCACCCGATGGGAAGAATATTAGCAATTGATTATGGAAAGAAAAGAACAGGAATAGCAGTAACAGATATTCTCAAACTCTCGATAAACGGATTACCGACAGTGCTTACACCAGATCTTTTAGCATTTTTAAAGAATTATCTGAAAGAGGAAGAAGTACAAACCATCGTAGTAGGATGGCCGACTCATACCGATGGAAATCCTACATATCTTACAAAAGATATTGAGATTCTAGAGACTCAAATTAAACGTCTAGCACCGACTATTGAACTAAAAAGGGTAGACGAAAGTTATACCTCGATGGAAGCCGCTAAGTTAATTTTAGAGCATGGTGTAAAAAAAAGTAAAAGGAGAGATAAAGCATTGACAGATAAAGTTAGTGCCATGATAATTTTAAAAAGATATTTAAACAGATTTTAAATGGTTTTACCGATAGTAGCATATGGGCATCCAGTCCTTAAAAAGAGAGGAATAGAATTAGAAAAAGAGTATGCAAACTTAGATTCACTTCTAGAAAATATGTGGGAGACCATGTATAATGCAAATGGAATAGGCCTTGCGGCACCTCAAGTGGGATTAGGTGTAAGATTGTTTTTGATCGATACCATTCAGATGTTTGAAAAGGAGCCAGAAAAAGGAATAAAAAAGACTTTTATAAATCCTGAAATAATCGATGAGGATGGCAAGTTATGGTCTTATGAGGAAGGTTGTTTGAGCATTCCTCATGTACGTGCGGATGTAAGTAGACTTTCTAAAATACGCATCTCTTACTTTGATGAAAATTTCAAAAAGCATATTGAAGAATATGATGACATAAATGCTCGTGTAATACAGCATGAATACGATCACATCGAAGGAAAACTCTTTACAGAAAAACTTAAACCACTTAAAAAGAGAATGCTGAAAAGAAAATTGGAGGCTATACGTACGGGAAATGTACGCACTGATTATCGAATGAAATTTTATCGAGTATAAATCCTACTTTCTACCAAAATCTGCAGGGATCTCTCCCCATTTTTCGGTATTCCATTTTAAAATTTTGTTTTCTACTTTATTGGATTTCATCCAGAGTATAGCCCGATCTAACAGTACTCTTAATTCTGGATTTTTGTATTTGTTAAAAAAAGTAGTTTTCACTTTTTTATTTCTGAACCAGCTCATCGCTGTTCTGCTATCACTATATACGGGCATTAGGTGGTTTCCAGTATTTTTAAGCAGAGCCAGGGCATGTATCAGAGCCAAAAATTCCCCAATATTATTGGTGCCTTTGTCAAAAGGGCCCATTTTAAATAAGACTTTTTTTGAAAGCGTTTCTACACCTTGATACTCGACTATCCCAGGATTACCGCTACAAGCAGCATCGACGCTCCAGCTAGGGATAATTATTTCATCTAGATATTGATGATAATGGGCTTTAGCTTTTGACC
>CALDEN010000141.1 GCA_937942405.1 uncultured Saprospiraceae bacterium | reverse complement strand
CCCATCTATATTCAGGATCTCTCCGGCAAAATATAAATTAGGAACTACTTTGCTTTCCATGGTTTTGATATTGACAGACTTTTTTAAACTGATCCCACCGCATGTGACAAACTCTTCTTTAAAGGTCGTTTTTCCTTTTACAGAATAGGTATCATTGATGAGGACTCCGATCAGTTTATGGATGCTTTTATTTCCGAGTTCGCCACATTTCCGACCTATGTTTATTTTGGCTTGAGCCAATAAATGGTGCCATAGTCTACTGGGAATCCCGAATGCCTTGCAGTTTTCTATTGGCTTTTGAGAGTTGTCTTTAAATAGGTCTTGAACAACAGTAAAAATCTCCTCAACGTTTTTTTTGTTAATCCAGTTTATCGCTAGGGTACAGGTATAGCCCATGTCGCTCAATATACGAGCTCCTTCAGCAGATAGCCTCAAAATAGCCGGGCCGCTCATGCCCCAGTGGGTGATTAGTAATGGTCCTTCAGTCCTCAATTTAGTGCCTTGTATACTGGCTACTGCATGATCTACAGATATGCCCATGAGTTTAGTGATGGGTTCTTCAGGCATATTCAGTGTAAACAGAGAGGGTACTGGTGGTTCGATTACATGTCCGAGTTCTTTCAACCATTTAAAGCCTTCTATCTTGGGTGATCCGCCTGTTGAGACGATGACTTTGTCATAGATACTCACTTTGTCACCACCTTTAAAACCGATGGCTATTTTGGAGTCTTGGGATTTTAGACGATTTACGTGAGCACCTAATTTTATTTGAATTCCTAGTTTCTTTACCTCCGTCATGAGGCAGTCGATTATGCTCTGTGAGGAGTTACTGGTCGGAAAGACTCTACCGTCTTTCTCGATTTTAAGTTTTACACCTCTGGATTCAAACCACTCCCATGTGTCTTTAGAGTTGAATTCATAGAGTGCTTTTTTTAAGTAGTTTTTTCCTCTTGGGTAGCAGGTCGAGAGTTCTTTGTTATCTTGGATACTCGTCGTTACATTGCATCTGCCTCCTCCAGAGATCCTGACTTTGGCGAGTAGTTTACTGGTCTTCTCTAAAATAAATACTTCAGCATGTGGATGATTTATTTTAGAATGTATTGCTGAAAAAAAACCGGCCGCTCCTCCTCCTATTACTGCTACTTTCATTTAAACGTTTATTCCGAATCTGCTCTGTAGTTCAGAACGTAGGGTTGAAGGGCTGCTAAAATGTACAGCATGTATGCCCATTTTGTGAGCAGCATGGATATTTCTAATGTTATCGTCTATAAAGACACATTCTTCTGCTTTCAGTTCATATCGATCTAGGATCAGCTGATATATAGCGGGATCTGGTTTTTTTAAATTTTCTACCCCCGAGACGACTATTCCTCTGAATCCATTAAGGAAATGATAATGCTTACGAGCATAAGGAAACAGCTCGGCGGACCAGTTTGTCAGAGCATAGAGCTTGTGATCGTCTAGTCGTTCTAGGTTTTGTAAAATCTCTACAGTGCCACAAATCGGGCCTGTGAGCATCTCATGCCATCGCTCGTAGTAGATCTCTATTTCTCGCTTCCACTTAGGATGTTGAGCTATGAGTTCAGCAGTGGCTTCGGCGATCATCTTGCCTCCGTCTTGCTGTTCGTTCCAGTCCATGGTGCAGATATTTGTAAGAAACCAATCTACTTCTTCTTCTGTTTTGAATACTCTGCGGTATACATTTTTGGGACTCCATCCTATGAGTACTCCTCCTAAATCGAAAATGACGTTTTTAATCATGATCGAATATAAATGAAAAAACCCTAATCAAAATGAAAAGGGTTTCAACAATTTGGAACACAGTATGTCTTTGGTTATTTTTTGGATATTTTTTTAAGTTTTACACAGCCTTCACATTTTCCTTCTTCTAGTTCTAAGTTGTATTCTTTTTTAAATATATCTAAGATCTCATCTAGACTCATATTTAGGTTGAGAGAGATGATATCATCATCTTTCATTTTTGCTCTTCTCGATTTTGAGAATTTTTCATGTTTTTTGTCTAAAAACTCCAATACATGATTTACGGTATACGATGACAGCTTTGGTTCTTCAGGTATTACTTTTTTGGGCTGAGGAGCTTTTTGTTGAGGTTTAGGCTGTGGTTTTGCAATTACTGGTTCCTTCTTTTTCTTCTTTGGTTTCTTTTTCTTGGGGATAACTGGTGCGATTGCTTTTTTAAATATCGGAGTGCTTAGAACATCCAAGAAGTCCCCATTTGTAAAAACGACGGAGTCTCCTTTTTTAAGGATCCTCACATTAGACCTTTCTTCCTTTTCTATAACAGAGACCGTTCCTTGTTCTACATTTACAGAAGGCACCATAGGGTTATACGTATTAACCGTAAATACGGTACCGATCACTTTAGTGGTTATAAGTTTAGATTCTACTAAAAAAGGACTTTTGGAATTAGGGATTACATTAAATCTTACTTTTCCCGCCACAGATACAATCCGCTCAGTTTCCAATGAAAAATCTTCACTATAGTCGATACTAGAATTGGGAAAGAGCGTAACGGCCGTATTATCTGGTAGTTTAAACGAAACGAGTTTATCCGTTGCAGATCTAGAAATAGTGTTATCCGCATTTATAATAAAAAGAAAAGCACTTATCAGGATTAAACTTGCTGCTGTGGCGTAAAGAAAAATCTTTCTGTGGGGTAATGAGTTTTCAATGGGTTCATGGAATACGACTTTATTACTTATAAAGTCATTCCATTCAGCGTCCACATCTAAAGCTTTAAAAGTTTTTAAATGCTTAGACTCGTAATAGACTGTGAGTAATCGCTGATAATGCTTTCTATTATCTAAAGATTCTCGCATCCATGCATCTACTAGCTCCGCTTCTTTTACAGATGCAGTATTTTCGATATGCTTTAATAATATGTGATCTTCGAGAATCATAGCTAATAGAGAGACGTTAGATAAAATGGAATCCTCATATTTAGTCAAAAATTTGTGAGGTTCTTAAGAGTATTTCTTTCAATTTTATAGTTGCTCTTGCCACATTGTCTTCAACAGAACGTTTAGAAATGTTGAGATGCTTGGCGATTTCTTCATAAGTCAGCCCCTCGAATTTGCTTAATCTAAATATTTCTTTGTTTTTAGGCTTTAACTCTTCCATGGCTTTCAATATTTCATTTCTGATAATATATGGAGAGAGATAAGAGTCGTCTGTGTCCGGAAGATTATAAATAAGTTGTTCTTTTTCATCAGATATGAGTTTTACCTTCTCATGTTTTCTGATGTAATCGATCATTGCATTTTTTGCAGATCGGTAGAGGTAGTTTTTAAGTGATGTTTCTATGGTCAGTACATCTTTTTTATCCCAAAGTTTTAGAAAGGTGTTCTGGACAATTTCTCGACTGTTTTCTATGTTTTGTACATATTGATTGATAAAATTAACCAAGGGGTTAAAGTAGTTTTCAAAAACTTCTTTGAATTCTTCTTGTGAGTTAATTTTTATCGGTTTTTTCAGGGTCACCTCGGATTGTTGTCGAAAATTGAAAGCGGTTTGCAATTTAGTCTAAAAACATGAATTCTTTGAACATGGCATATTTTTAAGACGAAAGAAGTAGTAAAAAGGTTCAATTAAAAGAGGCTACCTGAAATATCAGATAGCCTCTTTGCATTATATAGTTTAGAAAATGCCTACATCATTCCTGGCATTCCTCCCCCTCCCATCGGAGGCATCGGCATAGCATCTTCTGCTTTGTCATTAATTACACACTCAGTAGTCAGTACCATACTTGCAATAGAACCAGCATTCTGGATAGCTACTCTTGCTACTTTAGTAGGATCGATAACACCTGCTTTTTTAAGATCTACATATTGATCTGTTCTAGCGTTATAACCATTAGATCCTTTACTACTCAATACTTTGTGGAAAACAACAGATCCATCTACTCCTGCATTATCTGCAATTGTCCTAATTGGAGCTTCTAAAGCCTTCATTACGATTTTGATTCCCAAGTTTTGGTCTTCATTATCTCCTTCTAGCTTCGTCAAACCTTTTATAGCCCTAACAAGTGCTACACCTCCACCAGCTACGATACCTTCCTCTATCGCTGCTCTAGTGGCATGTAATGCATCATCTACTCTGTCTTTCTTCTCTTTCAT
>CALDEN010000140.1 GCA_937942405.1 uncultured Saprospiraceae bacterium | reverse complement strand
AGCCGATTTGCTTTGTGCATAATGAAGTGCCCTTCGTCATTTAAAGGATCTGGAAGAATCTTTATATTTTGAGCTCCTGGATGTCCTCTCAGGCATTCTGTCCATAAAAAATCGCGGAATACATCCCAATTAAGTGTATCTCCATTGGGCATAACTTCCTGATTTCTGTTGATTACAGAACAGCCATTTGTCCAAAACAGAAGATTTCCATCTGCATCTGATATAGATGCATTATTGTTGTCTATTCCATTGCCCAAATCATGTTTTACCGGAATAGCGTTCTGCTTAAAATCTATCATCATCCCTTGTATACCCGGATCTGTGCTTTGATCTATACCTAAAAACCAAATATAATCTTGCTTCTGAGCAATCGAAGAAGTTAGATTAATGAACATCAGCAAAAAAAGTAATCTTTTCATATTTACTAATATTGTTAAAAATAAATGGCTGAACCCAAATATTGAGTTCAGCCAAATGTACTTATTTAATAGAAATATGTTTGATAATTTCTTTGCTGCCATCTGCAAAGTTTATGTGGATCATGGACACCCCTGATATTTTAGAAAAGTCAAGATTTACTATCCTTTGGTCTTTGAATCCTGTATTTAGGAGTTCTCTGCCGTCTACATTAAAGATGGATATCTTGCCACTTTGAGAATTCTCAAATTCCAATGTTGCCATTTCTGTTGAAGGATTGGGATATACACGAGTAAGTTGAGTATACTGAGTGCTAACTCTTTTTTCTGCATTTTTTTCTTTACATGTATCATACTGTGTAAAGTCCTCAGTATGATAAGGATAGACGACCCCTCTAGCTAGGTTGACATATGAGCCATACTCATCAGAACATAATCTGCTTACTTCTACCAAAGTAGAGAAATCAAATTCTTCTTTATTTTGGCTGGTTAAAAAGGCAATATACTCGCTCAAAACAATAACTCCGACATTAGAAATCTTATCACTACATATTATTTCTTTTAAGGATTGCTTAATCCTGTTTAACTCTAAGGCATACGCTTCCTTGGAATCGCTGATTTCTGTTGACAACTGAGTCATTTCTAGCTCGGTGGAGTAATATTTTGAGTTTTTATCGTGATTTTTGTTTGTTAGAAGTTTTACAGATAGCCAACTCACCCCCAACCCCTCTCTTAAAAAAGAGGGGAGTTTGTGTTGTGGTAGAAAACTAACACTCATCTCAGAATAAAAATTCGTCATCAGATCGCTAGTGGGTAACGAATACGTAACGTAAAGGATCTTCATTTTCTCATAGTGGAGGTTACAGGGATAAGTCTAAACCACTCCCAATTGCTCTTCTGAAAACGAGGGGAGTTTGTGTGTGTGTGGTAGAAATCTAACACTCATCTCAGAATAAAAAATCGTCATCAGTTCGCTAGTTTGTAACGAATACATAACGTAAAGGATCTTCATTTTCTCATTGAGGAGGATACAGGGATAAGTCTAAACCACTCTCAATTGCTCTTCTGAAAACGAGGGTGGCTACGTGTAAACCAATCGCATTTTTCAACCATTATTAACGGTGTAAATAGATCTCTCATAATGATGAATCTAAGCCTATGTGTGAATATTATTTCCTGGATAAACAATTTTATCATTTCGAGCTCTGTCGAGAATTACTTTCAGTATGCTATCGTGATTTTTGTTTGTTAGAAGTTTTACAGATAGTGAACTCACCCCCAACCCCTCTCTTAAAAAAGAGGGGAGTTTGTGTTGTGGTAGAAAACAATACTCATCTCAGAATAAAAATTCGTCATCAGATCGCTAGTTTGTAACGAATACATAACGTAAAGGATCTTCATTTTCTCATTGAGGAGGATACAGAGATAAGTCTAAACCACTCCCAATTGCTTTATTGAAAAAGAGGAAAGTTAAGACGTAAACCGATACCATTTTTATAATCACCACTCCGCCTTACAACACCTCTTCCCTAATCCGCTCAAGTATAATCCTAGCAGCTTTCAGATTCTTTACACCATCTTTTACGAGGATTAGATTCTTTCTAGATTGTTTGAGTGTCAATCCGATTTTTAGTTTTTTCTTGGCTACGAGTTGTAGGGTCTTTTGGAATTGTGGGGATTCGTAGAATGGACTTTGGGCATTGGCGACGAAATAGCCTCTCATTTTTCCACCTTTGAGTGAGAACCGTTGAAAGCCTAACTCTTTACATACCCATCTAATCTTTAAACCATTAAACAACTCACTGATCTCTCTCGGTATCTTACCGAATCGGTCGCGTAACTTTTTGGCGAAAGCCAATAACTTCTCGTCGTTATCTATTCTATCTAACTCTGAGTAGAGTAATAAACGTTCTTGGATATTGCTCACATAAGCATCAGGTATGAGCATCTCTATGTCTGTCTCGATCTCTACATCTCGGACATATCTTTTTTCTTTGATGGTCTCTTCTTTAAACAGCTCTTTGAAATCTGTTTCTTTGAGCTCATGCATCGCCTCTTCTAATATCTTCTGATAGGTCTCGTAACCGATGTCGGCAATAAATCCACTCTGCTCTCCACCGAGTAGATTTCCAGCTCCTCTGATATCGAGGTCTTTCATCGCTATATGGAATCCACTGCCTAGATCAGAAAATTCTTCTAGGGTCTTTAGTCGCTTTCTCGCTACAGCAGTCATCACTGATAGCGGTGGTGCAAAAAGATAACAGAATGCCTTCTGATTAGATCGTCCTACCCTTCCCCTGAGCTGATGCAAATCACTCATCCCGAAGTGATGGGCATTATTGATGATCATGGTATTGGCATTGGCGATATCTAGACCGGTCTCGATAATGTTGGTACAGACGAGGACGTCATATTTCTTTTCGATAAAATCTAGGAGTCTGCCTTCTAGTTTTTTGGGTTCCATCTGTCCATGTGCAGATCTGATATCTACATCGGGGCATAGACGGGTAAGCATCGCCGTAATATCTGGCAATGACTTCACTCTATTGTGTACAAAGAAGACCTGTCCTCCTCTATTTATCTCATAATAGATGGATTCTTTTATGATCTCCTCATTAAAGACTCTCCGCTCTGTGTGGATTGGCTGTCGGTTAGGAGGTGGTGTTTTTATAATCGATAGATCCCGTGCAGCCATTAATGAAAACTGTAAAGTACGTGGAATCGGCGTTGCTGTTAGCGTAAGTGTATCTACGTTTACCTTAATATTCCTTAGCCGTTCCTTAGCTGCTACTCCAAATTTCTGTTCCTCATCGATGACCAGTAGCCCTAAGTCCTTAAACTTGATCTTCTTATTGAGGATGGCATGTGTCCCTATGAGTAACTCGGTCTTACCTTCTTCTACTTTTTTATATATCTGTGTTTTCTCCTTGGCTGTACGGAATCGATTTATGTAATCGATCTTGATATTATACTTTGCCAGACGTTTAGAAAAAGTCTTATAGTGCTGCAGAGCGAGGATCGTCGTCGGGACCAGTATCGCTACTTGCTTACCTCCGACGATGGCTTTAAACGCAGCACGTATAGCGATCTCTGTTTTACCAAATCCCACATCTCCACAGATCAGCCTATCCATCGGATGCTCTCGCTGCATATCTTCTTTGACAGCTGCGGTAGCCGTGACTTGATCAGGTGTGTCTTCGAACATAAACGAAGCCTCTAGATCCGTCTGCAGATATCCATCTTCTGGAAAGGCAAAACCCTTGCTGGCTTTACGCTTGGCATAGAGCTTTATGAGCTCTTTGGCGATGTCTTTTACTTTCTTCTTGGTCTTTCGCTTGAGCGTCTTCCATGTGTCTCCGCCGATCTTATGCAGCTTTGGTGCGGTCCCATCTTTCCCTACATACTTGGCTATTTTATGTAGTGAGTTTATCGAGACATAAAGTACATCATTACCCTGATAGAGTAATCTTACGGACTCCTGTAAGTGTCCGTTTATATTTATTTTTTCGAGACCAGAGTACTTTCCTACTCCATGATCGATATGCGTCACAAAATCTCCCGGCTGCAACTCTCTCAGCATACGGAGGCTCATCGCCTGGTCTTGACTGAAGCCCTTGCGTAAATTGTACTTATGGAATCGATCAAAAATCTGATGATCCGTAAAAACGGCTTTATTCAGATCTTCATCGATAAAGCCCTCGTGGATTCCTACTTTTACGGGATGCCACATGACTTCTCTAGAGAGGTCTTCAAAGATGCTGTAGAATCGTTTAATCTGTCGAGCATTCTCTGTAAAGATGTAATTTTCTATTCCCTTTTTTTCTTGGCTTTCTAGCTTATCGAGGAGTAGCGTAAAGTTTTTATTGAAGCTCGGTTGCGGTTGGATTTTATACTTGATCGTGTGGGTCGGATCGATCATATCCTTTCCCCTCTTCAGGAGGATCGTCTTATAGATAGCGAGGTCTTTTACGACATCTTTGGGATATACAAAGACTCGCTCATCGAGAAGTGATTGTAATTCTATATTGTCTTTTCCTTTTATAGTCTGGCTATACTTAGCGACCTCTGTAAAGCAGTTTTGTAATTTATCGAGAAGCGAAGTGATGTCTCTCTGCCAGACGATCGTCTCTTCGGGAAGAACAGAAAAGATGGATACTTTCTCTTCTTTCTTAAACTTGGCGTTCATGTTAGGCACGATGGATACCATCGCTATATTAGAGATACTCAACTGTGAGGTCGGGTTAAATGTCCGTATCGTCTCTACCTCATCATCGAAGAGCTCTATCCGATATGGCCACTCATTACCGAACGAGAATATATCTATAATCCCTCCCCTGATCGAAAACTGTCCTGGCTCATAGACAAACTCTACTCGATCAAAACCATACTCGACCAATAGCTCGATCATCGTATCGGTATCGAGCTTCTCTTCTTTATGGATCTCTATCTTCTGAGCAGCGAGCATCTTAGGATCTACGACCTTCTCAAATAGTGCCTCGGGATAGCTTATAATGATCGGAGGATTTTTGCGGTAGCTACTGAGATAGTTTATCATCTCGGTACGTTGCAGGACATTGTTTTTATCGATCTCGTCGAATCGCGTAGGTCGCTTAAAGGAATCCGGTAAGAACATTACTTTCTTTCCTGGATTGAGGTTTTGGAGGGTATTATAGTAATATGCCGCCTCTTCTTTGTCGAAAGCGATAAAAAACTGGGGGACACTTTTAAGACTAAATACTGCCGATAGGACAAAGGCATCTAAGGCTCCGACTACTTCATCTAGCTTGATAATGCAGGGAGAATTTTCTAGAAATCCTACTATTTTTTTCGTCCGCTGGTCATCACGATAACTATCCAGCAGTCTCTCATGGTTACTCAATAAACCAAAATATTATGTACAGCCGTAGCTGTTAATTACATCCAGTCCATAGCCAGAGTGAACGAAGTTCCTGCAAATGGCAGCATTACCCAAAACCATTCCGGAAGAAAAATCAGGAATAATACAGTACATACCATAGAAACAGCGAAAGCAAGCCACCAGACTTTTGTAGATTTAGATTGTGTATTCATTTACGATACTAAATTTGCGGCAAAGCTAAAACATTTTTAATCTAGATCACTAACAGAAATCTAAAAACTGAAACAATATCCGTCGAAAATATTACTATTTGGGGAGTATGCCGTGATAAATGGCTCTTCGGCTCTTGCGATACCCTATTATGGGCTCAAAGGTGGGTACGCGACTATCTCTACGGAATATGATTTATTGCCTTTTCACACGTATGTATCAGAAATAAAGCTCGACGGTATACAATGGGATCAGCACCGACTAGACGAGGATTTAAAAAACGGACAGCATTATCATGCAAATATCCCCGTAGGATATGGTTTAGGTAGCTCTGGAGCTTTGACGGCAGCGACTTTTGATCGATATCTGATAAAAAACAGGCAGCTCTCGACACAGGAGTTACGTGGAATATTCCAGGAGATGGAGTCGTTTTTTCATGGCTCCAGTTCAGGGATAGATCCTCTCGTCAGCTATCTCAGTGAGGGCGTCCTCATCCAAAATAATGAAGTAGAGATCATCACTCCTATCACCACAGATCAGCATCTCTTCTACCTCGTAGATACTGGGATCAGTCGCAGTACAAGTCCACTGGTCGAGCTCTATCATCAAAAATATACCTCTCCATCGTTTCGTGCCCAGATCGATTTATTGACTCAACTTAATGCTCAGGCGATCTCATCTTGCCTTCAACAATCAGATGAATTAATCGAAGTCTTTACGGAAATCTCTCTCATCCAACAGGAACATTTTACAGAGATGATTCCTGAATCTATGAAACCGATCGTAACCGATTACTCATTAAAACTCTGCGGTGCAGGAGGCGGTGGCTTCTTTCTCGGCTGCTGCCGAAAGGAGGATAAGGAAAATATCGAGGCACGACTAGATGCTACTTTCCTAGGCGGTAGTTGATAAAATTTATTAAATCATTATGGGTCTCTATACGTAATGGCAATCGATCTTTGGATATCAGTAGATTGTTTTCGTACGGGAGGATCTGCATATCTTTAAAGCCTTCTTGCTCTAGGGCATCATAGAGTTTTTTACAATCCTTGAATGTTTTAAACAGTCCTAAAGTATAGCGATACTTCTTTCCTACTTTTTCGATGATGAGGTCATCATATGTATTAAGTGGAGTATTTTCTAGTATACTCTTGGTCTCTTTTACTTTGATCCGATAACTCAGTCCATTACTGGCATCCATGTATGTATCGAATTTATAGTCTCTCAGATAATCTGCTACGATCGGTTCTTTATGGAACACACTCAACTTAGAATTTTTACTCGGATATACTATTATGTCCAATCGTCTATTGTACTTATCGGCAAGGCTTACTTTTTTGCCCTGTGACATTTGTTTTACGAGCGGATAGTTAGATCCGACTCCGATGAGTTTTAAGTTTTCCTCTTTGATACCCATCGTCTTAAATTGCTCGATGATCACCTCTCCCCTCTTAGCTGAGAAAAATAGATCAAATGCATTTTCTCCTTCTTTTAATCCATGACTGATCACCACCACTTTTAATTCAGGATCATATTCTTTAGCATCTACAATACGATTGAGAATTACCTGATTATGATTTGAAAAAAGATACTCATCTGCGTTAAAATACAACGGCTGTATGATGATTTCCTTTTTAGGAATAGTTACCGCATCCATCTCTAGATTTACCTGAAACTCAGGATCATCGTATACAAGTGGTTTGGGAGTTATTTGAGGCGATTCGTCTAAGGCTGTTTGTTTTTTGGCTTCTAAATCTTTTGCAATTCTTTCTTTTTCGGCTTTTTCTTTCGCAGCTTTCTGATTAGCTGCATATTCTTTTGCGGCATATTCTCTTGCTACTTCCATTCTAGCCGCTTGCTCTAGCTCCTCTTGTTTCTTGGCAGCAAGGTCTCTTGCAGCTTGTTCTTTTTCAGCCTTTTCTTTTGCGACCGCTTCTCTTGCAGCTCGTTCCCTAGCCGCCTGTTCTTCCTCAATTCTTTTTTTGCTGGCTTCCTCTAAAGCTATTTGTTTACGTATTTCTTCTTGTTTAGCGGCTTCTTCTTTTGCTGCTAATTCTTTTTCCAGTTTTTCTTTTGCTGCTTGTTCTTTTTCTAGCTGTAACCGGATAGACTCCTCACGAGCAGCAGCCTCTCTTTCTACTTGTTCTCGAGCAGCTTTGGCTTCTGCCAATTGATCTTTAAGTTCTTGTTCCTTTGCAGCCAATTCTCTTTCTGCTTTTTCCTTCTCAGCCAGTTCCTTTGCGGCTTTTTCATTAGCTTCTTTCTCTTTGGCTAGTTGCTCTTTCATCGCCTTTTCTTTAGCGGCAGCTTCTTTCTCTGCTTGCTTGCGGGCTTCTTTTTCTTGTGCTATTTGCTCCTTCAGTGCACGTTCCTTTTCGCGAGCTTCCTTCTCAACCAGTTCCTTAGCAGCTTTTTCATTAGCTTCTTTCTCTTTGGCTAGTTGCTCTTTCATCGCCTTTTCTTTAGCGGCAGCTTCCTTCTCTGCTTGCTTGCGGGCTTCTTTTTCTTGTGCTATTTGCTCTTTAAGTGCACGTTCCTTTTCGCGAGCTTCCTTCTCAGCCAGTTCCTTTGCAGCTTTTTCATTAGCTTCTTTCTCTTTGGCCAGTTGCTCTTTCATGGCCTTTTCTTTAGCGGCAGCTTCCTTCTCTGCTTGCTTGCGGGCTTCTTTTTCTTGAGCTATTTGCTCCTGTAGTACACGTTCCTTTTCACGAGCTACTTTCTCTGCTTGTTCCTTTGCAGCTTTTTCATTAGCTTCTTTTTCTTTGGCCCGTTGCTTTTGCAAATCCCAATCATTAGATTTTTCATCTAGTTCGTCAAGGTCTAATTGTTTTGATGCTATGTCATCTATGGACTGATCATTCTCAAATTGAAAAAATGACAGATCTACTATAGTCGATAGATTATTGATTTCCTGCTCGATAAAATCCAATTGGTATATATCAAAACCTCCGTTACCTCCTATACGATTAGAACTGAGGTAGGCTTTATTTCCTAATCTAGAAAGTACAAAGTCGAAATCATCCATTGATGAATTTACCCCTGCTCCCATATTTGACGGATAAGACCAATACTGTCCATCGTAATCTGAGCTAAATACATCATATCCTCCGAGTCCATAAACTCTATCAGAACTGAAGTATAATTTCTTTGCATTTCTACTTAAAAAAGGAGAAAGCTCGTTTGCACTCGTATTTATTTCAGGACCAAAATTTATAGGTTCAGACCAGGATCCCAATGCATTGCGAGTCATATAATACAAGTCATAGCCCCCAAATCCTGAAAGTTCTTTACTGGAAAAAACGAGAATCGAGTCGTTAACCACTCGCAAATCCCTATCTCCTCTGATCAATGATATCGGCGAATGAAATCTAGAAGGTCTCACTTCATTGTTTTCTTCAGTAATGGTGTTTGTGAGCAACCATAAATCTTTGGCCGTAGAGCCCGACTGGAAAAAGACAACCTTACCATTATTAGAAAAATCTAAAAGCTTTTCGTTTTTATCAGAATTTATAAGTAGGTCGAAAATCTCTACACTAGACCAGACTGGCTGATTGAACGTTGAGGTGTATATGTCTTGTGTTTTAAGAAAAGATTCTTCTTTTCTAGCGTCATTTACAAGTTCTTCTTTGTGTGACACCGGTCTATCTGAAGTAAAGTAGATTTTACTCGGAAAGTTTACACTTTCTACTAATCGTTCTTCATCCCAGACTGTGTTTATCTGATCTCCTAAGTTATTGGCTACACCTATAGCCGGTTTCAGAATGAAGTTTCGAGCATAGCCACATTGTTTTATTTTCTCGACCAAAACCTGTCTCTCAGGAGCATCTTTTTTAAGTAAGGTAAGTTGCTTTTTATAAATTTCAGCAGCTTCCTCATACTTGCTCAATGCATGAAAAGTAAGAGCTCTGTATTTAAATAATTCCTCACTTTGATTGCCTAATCGTTCTGCAAGATTAAGATCGAAGAGGCATTTAGAGGCATTGCCCAGATGGTAATGACATATCGCCCTACGGATAAGTGTCTCGTCACGTTTGGCTATTTTGGGGTATTGATTATAGAATTTTAAAGCTTCTGCATATTGAGATTTATCAAAGTACTTATCGCCTTCTTTTTTTTGGCTTAAAGCCAAATTAGAAGAACCAACCCAACAAATGAGCAGCAAGAAAAATACTCGTACAGATGTTCTCAAAATAAATTTTATATTTTTTGATCCACATCGAAGGACTCTAGATAATCTCCTATGCGTCTTAAAAATGAACCACCTAAAAATCCATCAACTACTCTATGGTCATACGACAATGATAAAAACATCATGTGTCTTATCGCGATAACATCTCCATGTGCAGTCTCTAGAACTGCAGGTTTTTTACGTATCGCACCTACCGCCAATATGGCTACTTGAGGTTGATTTATAATAGGTGTTCCCATTACATTTCCGAAGGTTCCTACGTTGGTTAACGTAAATGTACCTCCACTTATTTCGTCTGGTTTAAGGGCATTATTACGGGCTCTATTAGCGAGGTCATTGACAGATTTAGTAATGCCTACTAGATTTAGATAATCCGTATTTTTTATGACAGGAACGATGAGGTTCCCAGAAGGAAGAGCCGTAGCCATTCCTACATTTATATTTTTCTTTACAATGATCTGATCTCCACTCACACTCACATTTATCATCGGAAAATCTTGTATCGCCTTTACCACAGCTTGCATAAATATCGGAGTATAAGTAATCTTCTCTCCATGCTTTTTCATGAATTCTGCCTTGACTCCATTACGCCAGTTAACGATGTCCGTTACATCGGCTTCTATAAATGATGTTACATGAGGAGAGGTATGCTTACTCATCACCATATGATCAGCGATGAGTTTCCTCATCCGATCCATCTGTATGATCTCATCTCCTCCTGAGACGGATATTGCTGGTGCGGCTGCAGCTTTAGATGTTGCTTTGGCACTATGCCCATTGGATTGTGCAGCGGCTACATGAATTGTTGCTGCAGACGAGCCATTGGCACTTCTTGTTTTTAAGTATGCGAGGATATCTTTTTTAGTTACTCTGCCATTGGACCCTGATCCTGGAACAGTCTCTAATTCTTGAAGAGCTATGTTTTCTTTTGCGGCAATGCTCTTTACGAGCGGAGAATAAAAACGTTTTCCATCTTTGGTCGTTATTTTTGATGATGCTGATGCAATTACTGCCGGAGCGGCAACGGCTACCTCTGGTTCTGGCACAAATGGCACCTCTTCTTTTGCTGGTTGGACCTTAGGTTTTGTCTCTTTTTTGGCAGGGGCAGGAGTACTGCTTGCTGATGCATCTGTCTCTATCCTCGCTATCGTCTTACCGATTTCTACGATATCTCCCTCTTTGTATAACACCTCAGCCAATGTCCCTTCTACAGGGGATGGTATTTCTGAATCTACCTTGTCTGTTGCTATCTCTAATACAGTCTCATCTAGATCTATCTTATCGCCTGGACTCTTTGTCCATTTGAGGATAGTCGCCTCCATAATACTTTCACCCATTTTGGGCATTATTAAATCTATCAAAGACATAGTGGTTTGGTTTATTTAGGACAAAATTAAAGCTTTAATACTGCTCTTTCAGAAATTTGCGTAATAAGTTCAAAGCATAGACGGCAGTACGTTGAATATTTTTTTCTCGGTCTTGTAAAAGAGATAATTTTTTGGTTTGGGTTATATCCCCATTGGATATGGCTAACCATATGGTTCCTACGGGTTTATCTGGTGTTCCTCCACCTGGTCCTGCAATTCCGGATATAGAGATGGCTATGTTTGCAGAAGTTTTATTGAGACACCCAAGCACCATTTCGATGACTGTTTCCTCGCTAACCGCTCCATGTGTGATCAAAGTTTCATGATTTACATCTAGTAATCGTTCTTTTAGATCGTAGGAATAGGTAACAAAACTACCTTCTAAGTACTGAGAGGAACCCGGAATCGAGGTTATCCGATGTGATAAATACCCGCCGGTACAACTTTCAGCGAAAGCAATTTTTAATTTTTTCTGTGTTAATATATCTCCGATTACACTTTCTATCGTATCCTCATCATATCCAAAAACGAGGTCTCCCAGCTCTACACTGATCTGATCTACAAAATCTTCTACCTCTTCCTTAAGCACGTTTAAGTCCTCTCCACTACCCGATATCCGGAGTCTTACTTGCCCCATCCCCGGTAAATAGGCGATGGAAATATGATCTGGAAACTTATCCAAGATGTGTCCGATCTTTTCTGCGATCTGGGACTCTCCATTGCCTATGGTCCTGATCGTACGTTTATATCTCGCTCCTTGGATATAATCCCGCTCTAACAATGGGAGTACCTCCTCTCTCATAATGGCCTTCATCTCATATGGTACACCGGGCATGGATATCAGTATTTTATCTCCTTTCTTAAACAACATCCCCGGTGCTGTACCCATGCTGTTTCGTAGAATCGTCGCTTTTTTAGGCATGTAGCATTGCAATCTATGTGCCTCTAGCGGTGTGCGGCCTAGCTTAGTAAATAGTCGCTGGATCCTATTAAATGTCGCCTCGTCAAAGTACATCTCGTCTTGAAAATAATCGGCAATCGTCTTTTTTGTAATATCGTCTTTGGTCGGTCCTAAACCTCCAGTCATGAGCAATATGTCACTATGCTCAAATGATCGCTCTAAAGCCTCTGTAATTGCAGGAGCCTGATCACTTACGGATAAGATCTCTTTTATCCTAAAACCTCTTTCTTCTAGCTCACTACCTAACCATGCTGAATTTGTATCGACTACTTGACCGATTAGTAATTCGTCGCCTACTGTTATTATACTTACTTCCATTCTTAACTATATTACGTACTTAATCTCCTTAAAGCCAAAATGTTCAATGCCATGCTGTCGTTCTACCTCTAGATTACCCTGATCATCTACCCCTTTAATGATCCCTTCGAATGGAAGGTTTTCTTTATCTAGAAAAGTGGCTTTTTCATTTAGACGATATAACAAGAAACGATACATATTTTGGGGTTTCGCTTTTCGGACTTTAAACAGCTCAGTATAATTTTTAGTTATCGTATCTAGTAAGAGCAGGCATTCTGTCTGTATTACGTATTCATTTCCTGTTATCGCTTTGAGCGAAATGGGATTAGGAGCATCGGAGTAAAATTCCGTTTGGTTTAGATTAAGTCCGATGCCGATGATGGAATTTCTGATGGCTCTTCCCTGAAGTATGTTCTGAATCAAGATACCGGCTATCTTTCGATCACCGACATAAATGTCATTAGGCCATTTTATTTTGACTCCATCTATATCATGATCTACGAGATATTCGGCTATAGCCAAACTTATAATCTGACTTAATAAAAACTGCCTACTCACAGGAAGTCCCGGTTTCAGTAGAAATGAGAGCAATAAATTTTGATTTTTTGAGCTTTCCCAAGAGTTTCCTCGCTCTCCTCTACCCTTAGACTGGAACCCAGCTGAGACTCCATAGCCCTCTGTTAATGAGGGATCTGTAACAACCGAGCGGTACACTAGATCATTGGTAGATGTCACCTCTTCTACGTAGTCTATATTCCAATTTATATCCATAAGTCAGTTAAGAGCATAAGAGCTTGAATTTTCGTATTTTTGCAGCTTCAAAGTTGAAATCTAAATCTTTAAAAAGAGCATTTGAGTACACAAAATATTGCCGAATCTCCAGTTTTATCTACGGAGGAACTGAACGAACTCATCTTAGAAGCGATACAGGATATAAAAGGGAAGAACATTACGAAGATAAATCTTACGAAAGTAGATGATGCTCCGACGGACTTTTTTATCATCTGTGAGGGGGATTCTACTACTCAGGTAAACGCGATCGCTTCTAATATTAGTAGAAAACTTAGAAAAGAGGCTGGAGTTAAGCCATCTCATACTGAAGGGACTAGAGAATCGAGGTGGGTATTGGTGGATTATTTTAATACGATTGTTCACGTATTTCACCCAGAAGCCAGAGAATATTACGATATCGAGGACCTATGGAGTGATGGAGACTTTACAGAATATCAAGATTTATAAATTCATAAAGAACGAAATCCGTTTTTTTACGTTTGGAATAGCACATGGCAGATAACAAAGACAATAAAAAGAAAGTAAAATTTAGTCCTTACTGGATTTACGGCTTGATTATACTAGCGATGCTGGCATTTAACATGTCGGTATATCTCAATAATACGACCAAAGAACTCAGTAAATACCAATTTGAAGATCTCGTACGTGCGGGAGATGTAGAAAAGGTAGAAATTGTAAACCAAGAAGAGGTTAGAATCTTTTTGACAAAGGAGGCTTTATTAAAAGGTCAACATGAAGATGTAAAGCCTGGTAAATTCAATGGTCTACAAGCAAATTATAAATATCTAGCTGGTGATATACAGTTTTTTGAAGAGCAAATCGCTAAGCTCAGAGCTGAAGGTCATGATATAGATCCTAAGTTTACCAAAGAGGTAGACTATATAGGACCGATCCTAGGCTGGGTATTGCCGTTCCTAATCCTTATCGGTATCTGGTTATACCTCATGAGACGGATGAGTGGTGGAGCTGGTGGAGCTGGTGGACAGATATTCAGTATCGGTAAATCTAAGGCGACCCTATTCGATGGAAATGCCAAAGTAAAGGTAAACTTCAATGATGTAGCTGGGCTAGATGAAGCAAAGGTAGAAGTAATGGAGGTAGTCGACTTTCTGAAAACTCCGAAGAAATATACCTCCCTCGGGGGAAAAATACCTAAAGGTGTACTACTAGTAGGCCCTCCTGGTACGGGTAAAACCTTATTGGCGAAAGCCGTAGCGGGTGAAGCTGATGTGCCTTTTTTCAGTATATCAGGATCCGACTTTGTGGAAATGTTTGTAGGTGTGGGTGCTTCAAGAGTACGTGATCTATTTAAACAAGCAAGAGAAAAAGCTCCATGTATCGTATTTATCGATGAGATCGATGCAATCGGACGAGCTAGAGGTAAAGGTGCAGTGCAAGGTGGTAATGATGAGAGAGAAAATACGCTGAATCAGTTACTCGTAGAGATGGATGGATTCTCTACAGATAAAGGAGTGATCCTTATGGCTGCAACCAATCGTCCAGATGTTCTAGATCCGGCACTTTTAAGACCTGGTAGATTTGATCGACAGATCGGAATCGATCGTCCAGATCTTAAAGGAAGAGAAGCGATATTTAAAGTGCATTTAAAGAATATCGTAATAGATAAAAGCATCATAGCTTCTACCCTAGCAGAGATGACCCCTGGATTTGCAGGTGCAGAGATCGCTAATGTATGTAACGAGGCGGCACTAGTAGCCGCTAGAAGAGATAAGAAAGCTGTAGACCTGGATGATTTTAACTATGCTCTGGATAGAGTAATCGGTGGTTTAGAAAAGAAAAATAAACTGATCTCCCCTCGAGAAAAAGAGATCATCGCGTATCATGAAGCTGGACATGCAATCTGTGGATGGTTTCTAGAAAATGCTTCTCCACTCGTAAAAGTTACGATCGTACCTAGAGGTATAGGAACTCTGGGATATGCTCAGTACCTTCCTAAAGAGGAGTATATTACCCGTACTGAGGCTTTAGAGGATCGTATGTGTATGACACTCGGTGGTCGAGCAGCAGAACGTATCGTATTCGACAAGATCTCTACTGGTGCACAAAATGATCTCGATCAAGTAACTAAGATGGCTTACTCTATGATCGCCATCTATGGGATGAATGATAAAGTGGGTAATGTATCTTTCCATGCAATGTCACAGGATAACTTTAATAAGCCTTACTCTGATGATACTGCAACACTGATCGACCAAGAAGTAAGAAAAATGATCGACGTACAGTATGTACGTGCTCAGCAACTGTTAAAAGATAAGCGACATGAGTTAAATCTTCTCGCAGAGCAATTGCTAGAGCATGAGGTACTACTAAAGTCGGACGTCGAGCGTCTGATCGGAATGAGACCGATCGGTGAAGACGAGCCAGTAGATGCTCTACCGACCATCTAGCCGTTTAAGCTCATTAACATAAAGGCATAAAAAAAAGACCAAGTAGTTATCTACTTGGTCTTTTTTTATGGTAGCGTATCTATTCTACTATTATTTAATAGGGATCTCTTTAAACGTCCTTCCCTAGATCGGATCTGTCTATCAGTCTAAATCCATTACCGTGAATGTTTACGATTTCTAGATTTTCGTCTTCTTTAAGGTATTTTCTCAGCTTAGTGACAAATACATCCATCGATCTAGCGGTAAAGTAGTTATCCTCTCCCCAGATCTTAGTTAGTGCCTCAGATCTCTGAAGTACATCGTTTTTATAAATACAGAAGAGTCTTAAAAGATGTGCTTCTTTGGGCGACAATTTTTCAGGTTCATTGCCACTCAAGGACAACTGTCT
>CALDEN010000139.1 GCA_937942405.1 uncultured Saprospiraceae bacterium | reverse complement strand
GTTATCTGGATAGCCAAAATCTATATCTTTTAAATGATGTCCTCCATGAGATCCAGGATTTATGAGAGCTAGATGCTCTGCATTAGTCCCATCAGAATGCAGATGAGTGGATAAGATTCCTTGGTTTTGTTTTTCCGTAGGCTGTAAGATTACAGCTCCTGCTCCATCTCCGAAGAGCACAGTTACTCCTCTACCCTCAGTCCTGAAATCCAATCCCATAGAATGCATCTCTGCTCCTACAAGTAGAATGTTTTTATACATTCCCGTTTTTATAAACTGATCGGCAATAGAAATTCCATATACAAATCCCGAGCACTGATTACGTATATCGAGAGCTCCTATTTCTGTATTGGTAATACCCAGTTCTCGCTGCAATAAAACGCCACATCCTGGAAAGTAATAATCTGGACTCAAAGTGGCAAATATGATGAAATCAATGTCTTCCTTATCTATCCCCGCTCTTTCTATTGCAATTTTGGCCGCTTCTGCTGCCATGGTTGTTGTAGTCTCTTTATGCTTGGTCGCATACCTTCTCTCTTTTATCCCAGTTCTTTCTTGGATCCATCCATCAGAGGTATCCATATACTGTGTTAGATCATCGTTTGTGTACACATTAGATGGTACGTAATGACCGATCCCAGCTATTTTAGTTTTTTTCATTTCAGAAAAAATTTTTCCTAATTAATAATTTTCCAAATCTAAATTAAGGCTAATTACTAGAAATTAGTAATGACTTAAATAAAGCAATCGCCTTTCTACCTTCATCTCCAATTCTATAAACAATATTTTTCTCAAAATAACTCTGTAGATCCATGTCCTTTTGCTTTTTTAAATCTTGGACGAGATTTGGAATCTGTTGTAGGCCTTTATCAAAAACAGCATTTAGCCCTTGCTCCTCTAGTTGAGAAACTTTTTTATGGCTTACCCATACCGCAAATACAAACGGCAATCCTGTCTCTTCTTTCCACTCTTCCCCTAAATCATAGGTATACGCATAGCATCCTTCGTGGTCGAAGACCTTATCGCCAATCATGAGGACGGCTTCATTCTTCCCCAAACTAATTTGAGATACATCTGTTCTCACATACTCTACATCGATGTCCCAAAAACGTTTTGCTACAATTCTACAGAGCTGTACCGAAGTTCTAGAATGATCATCTAAATAAATTTTGCGTATTTCTGTTTTGGGAGTATTAGAAAACAATACTACCGTTCTGACGGTCCCATCACAGCCGATCCCATAATCAGTAATCATATGAGCCGCTTCCATTTCAAAAAAACTAGCCACCGGGACTAATCCGATATCTGCTTTTTTGGCATTAAAATAAGAAGTGCATTCAGCAGGTATTTTGCCTATTATTTCATACTTATCGACTACAGTTCTCAATCCTGCCAAAAAAGGCTCGGTATTAAAATAGTCTACTAAGACGATTTTTTTCTTTTTCTCCATTGAACTCACAAAATTAAAATTTCTTATATCCTTTAAATAGTCTCATATTTGGAGATACTTTTTATTAAACCAACAAAGTGGCACATAGCTTAAAGGATAAAGCACAACAACTTGTTTACGTTATTATCAATCCGATGATCAGATTGATGCTAAAACTAGGCATCACACCTAATATGATCACCTTTTTAGGGCTGATTATAAATATGGTCGCTACAGGGATACTGATCTATGGTGCTGAAAAAGCCCAACGAGGAGATTTCCGTTACATCGGTTATGCCGGCTTCACAATACTTTTAGCCGGTCTTATGGATATGGTAGATGGTCGACTCGCTCGAGAGGGTAACATGTCTAGCTCATATGGTGCCTTGTATGACTCTGTACTCGATAGATATAGTGAGCTTATTATGTTCCTAGGTATCTGTTATTATCTGATCAGTCACGATTATTTTTTAAGTTCCATGGCGGCATTTATAGCCATGATCGGATCGATCATGGTCAGTTACACACGAGCTCGAGCCGAGGCATTAGGGGTAAACTGCTCTGTGGGTATTATGCAGCGACCTGAGAGAATCTTACTCGTGAGTATATCTGCAATAGTCTGTGGGGTCATTTTCCATTACTATGGAGACATAAAAGTTAATGTCGATTGGTTACCATTCCCACTTTATGAGACCATTTCTGTCTTTACATTTCCGATCTTTTTATTGGCTTTATCAGCCAATGTGACGGCGGTCAGAAGATTGCTTTTTGCAAAACGTGAACTTGCTAAGATGTAATATGTTTTTTAAAAAACCACACCTCAATAGAAACAAAAGAAAATTTGCGACTGTAAGTGGTTTACCATCTCACTATCCTGCACCTGAAAAAACCAGAGATTTACTTTTTTACATTCAACGTAATCATAATCTAAATACGGTCATCTACAATGTAAATCTAAATTTAGATGGCACGATCAATGAAAATGAACCGATCGCTATACAATGGATACGTTATGATGATGAAGGTGAGACCAAAGCATTAACCGTAATGCAAAGTAAACTGGCCTATGGTTGCAATTTTAAAAAAATAAATCACCACAGCTTCCAATTTCATTTTGTCTCATATGACGCCATTACTTTCTACTTGAGTAAGCATGAAAACGACTTTGCTGTTTTCTATAGAAGAGATGGAGAATACATCCGTCTTTCTAACATCTATGTGCATGCAGAGGAATTTGGACTATTCCCGGATGTGAAGTTCATCGAACTCTACGGAACGACTGTCGATAATAATCGCTCAATACTGCAAAAAATCAGGCTCTAAATAGCCACTTCTAAATTGCTTTTCTAATTTTACTTCATAGGCCAAAACCAACTCCTTGTTTTCACAAAGAAGATTTTCAAAAAATAGAGTAACAGTATTTGCTGTATTTATCATTTGCTACTTACTATGGCTGACTATCCTAGTTGGTTTACGGTCAGATCATATAGCCATCATGATCGGTCTTACTGCACTGTTTTTCTTAACAGAGCGTACGCATAAAATCGTTTGTGGAATATTTATGTTTTTAGCATGGGCGGTTATTTATGATTCGCTCGGGGCATTGCCGGGATATTCTTTTGCGACTGTCCATATACAAGATCTATATGAAGCTGAGAAAGCACTCTTTGGCGTAAGCCTTAATGGCACTGTGGTTACCCCTAATGAATATTTCGCTCAGCATTTAAATACCATCAGTGATTTCTTCTCTGGTATTTTTTACCTGATGTGGATGCCATTTCCTATTGCGATCGGTATCTACTTATCCGGCTCTCAACCAAAACACCTAATGTATTACTCGTTTTGTTTTTTATTCTGTAACATGATCGGGCTTATCGGATATTATGGCTTTCCTGCAGCACCTCCGTGGTATGTATATGAGTATGGTTTTGAGTTTATACAAGATGCTCCTGGAAGTGCATCATTCCTTACACGATTTGACGAGCTGATAGGTCTTCCCATTTTTGAAGGGATTTATGGGAAGAACGGAAATATTTTTGGAGCTATTCCTTCATTACATAGTGCTTATCCTGTAATTACGTTGTATTACATGAAAAAATATAATTACACGAAACTTTCCATTATTTCATTCGTGTATATGATCGGTACATGGTATGGTGCTGTTTACAGCATGCAACATTACTTTATAGATGTTTTGTTGGGAATATTTTGTGCTATCTTTGCTATTGCTATTTGTGAAAAAATTATCTACAAGTCTAGATTTACAGCGATCCTCGATCACCTAGCCTCGTATTTAAGATAAAAATGTACATTTTATGTCGCTACTGAATAAAAAGATGAAAGCTTATGACATACCTCAAAAGGTTATGGAAATGGGCTTCTATCCATACTTCCGAACCATCGAATCAGAACAAGACACGGTGGTTAAAATAAATGGTAAGGATGTCCTTATGTTTGGATCCAATAGTTATCTAGGCCTTACTAATCATCCTAAACTTAAAGAGGCATCTATAGCCGCAATAAATAAGTACGGATCTGGTTGTGCAGGTTCTCGTTTTTTAAACGGAACACTGGACTTACATATCGAGCTGGAAGATAAACTGGCTAAATATGTAGGTAAAGAAGGAGCCTTGGTATTCAGTACGGGTTTTCAAGTAAATCTAGGTGTTATCAGTTCTATACCAGGTAGACACGATTATATAATCATAGATGAGCTAGACCATGCGTGTATCATAGATGGTGCTCGTTTGGCTTTCGCCAAAGTGCTTAAATACAAGCATAACGATATGGCATCTCTCGAAAAGGTGCTTTCTAAATGTGAGCCTGACAAGATAAAATTGATCGCGGTAGATGGTGTGTTCTCAATGGAGGGAGACATCGCTAAGCTTCCAGAAATAGTGGCACTTTCCAAAAAATATGATGCAAACATCATGATCGATGATGCACATGGCTTAGGAGTAGTCGGAGAGCTCGGAAGAGGAACCGCTTCTCATTTTGGCCTCACTGATGATGTAGACCTTATCATGGGTACATTCAGTAAGTCGCTTGCTTCTATAGGAGGTTTTATAGCTGCTGATAACGATACGATCAATTTCCTAAAACACAATGCAAGATCTCTGATCTTCAGTGCGAGTATCGCACCAGGAAATGCTGCAGCTGTAATTGCAGCCTTAGACTTAATACAGTCTGAACCAGAACGAATTCAGAAACTATGGGATAACACCCATCATGCCTTGAAACTTTTAAAGGAAGCAGGATTCGATACTGGACATACAGAGACTCCGATCATTCCGATATATGTTAGAGATGATTATAAAACCTTCCAACTGACTAAGGAACTCTTAGAGGAGGGCATATTTGTAAATCCTGTAGTATCACCTGCAGTCCCGAGTTCATCATCGCTTATAAGATATTCGTTGATGTCTACGCATACGTTTGCTCAGATCGAGGAATCCGTAGAGAAGATCGCCAAGATTGCCCGTAAACTGGAGATATTCGATATCATAAATGAATATGCATGAGTGTCTCTATCAGAGAAATAAGCTCTAAAAAAGACATAAAACGATTTATAGATTTCAATCATGAACTCTATGCTCATGATGACAAGTATGTACCTGAACTATATCTTTCTCAGAAAGAAATGTTCGATACTAAGAAATACCCATTTTATGAGTACGGAGAGGTAAAGAATTTTTTGGCGTATGCCGATGATAAAATAGTCGGTCGTATATCCGCTGTCAGTAATCCTAGATATAATGAGTACCATGGCTCTAATGTGGGCTTTTTTGGATTCTTTGATTGCATCGATTCGTCAGAAGTAAGTACCGCATTACTGGATAAAGCCAGTGCATATCTGCAGTCCAAAGGATACACCGAAGTCATCGGCCCTACAAACTTTAGTACAAACGAAACGGCAGGTCTGCTCATAGACGGATACGATAAGTCTCCGATGCTTATGATGACTTACAATGCCCCCTATTATGAGCAGCTTATAGAAGAGTATGGATTCCGCAAAGAGATGGACCTGTATGCCTACTACATTCCTACTGAGACTGCCTCCCCGAAGTTTATACGCCTCATGGGCATGTTAGAAGATCGACTGGCTGATAAAGGGATTAAGATCAGAACTATAAATACCAAAGACTGGAACAATGAGGTCGGCCGCATAAAGTCATTATATAACTCAGCATGGGAAAACAACTGGGGTTTTGTACCATTTACAGACTCTGAGTTTAAGCATCTCGCAGAAGGGCTTAAGATGTTAGTCGATACGGACTTTGCCTATATCGCTGAAAAAGACAATGAACCCGTAGGCTTTTCTATAAGTCTGCCTGATATCAATCAGATTACCAAGAACTTTAAAAAAGGACGACTCCTACCCTTCAATATTATAAAGCTCTTGCTCAATAAAAAGAAAGTTAAGAATGTCAGAATTCTAGCAGCTGGAGTAAAAGAA
>CALDEN010000138.1 GCA_937942405.1 uncultured Saprospiraceae bacterium | reverse complement strand
AGTTTTTTATGAATCAAATCTCCATTAATACTGATAGTAATTGTATAACTACCACTCGGAATATGATTGATATTCAAACTTAATTTATGAGCTCCTTTGGCTAATTCATTTAAGTACATTGCTTTTTGAGCGATTCTACCTTTAGCATCCAATAGATCTATCTCTACTAATTGATCTTCATCCAAATTGAATGAAATATTAACTTGCTCACTCGTTGGATTAGGATAGATAGATAGATCTACCTTCTCCTCTTCTCGAGTAACTGATACTATATCGCTATAGCTATGAGCTCCATTAAGATCTACTTGTTTCACCCTATAGTAATATTTACCATTAGTGGAAACATCCAAATCATTCAAATTATATACTTGACCATTTATCGGAGAATCAGATTTAACATTTTCTCCTATCTTAATGAAATCATTAACATTTACTAGACTTCTTTCTACTTCGAAATGACTTACATTTCTTTCAGAAGCTGTTTCCCATCTAACAATATTATGTTCATCTCTAGCTTCAGCAATAATGTACTTCCACTCGACAGGAACAACACCCTCTATCAAACCTCCATCCACATTGATTATATCATCTCCTGGAGCCAGACTAATCAAATTAGTGGTATTAGGTCCATAGATACTTCCAAAATCAGAATCCATATTATCGTCATTTCCAGCATCTAGTGTTGTAACACCCATGGTATTTGGTGGATACAACTTAAGGTAATAATCATCCATACCTAGGTAGTCAATCTTATAATTACCGCTCGCATCTGTTACATCAGAGTTTATAAAAGTGTTATTGGAATCATATGCCTCTACAAGTACTCCACTCACTCCCGTCTCACCGGCTGAACGCATTCCATCTTTATCCGTATCCATCCAAACTCTACTTCCCACTTGCGACATTGGGAAGAATCCTGCCCCTATGTTACATAACTCTTCGATATCACAATTAATCGTAAATACATCTGAAGCACCATTGAAATTAAAGTCATTATCGATTCCACTTTCGCTAGGATGTATATAGTTAAGGAAACCATTAGCCCCGACGTTCTTTTGGTTCAAGACCAATCCAAATTCAGGAATATCAATTTCCAAATAATATGTACCTGGTGGAACACAGAATTTATAATATCCATCATCAGAAGGCGTTCCTGGCTTATGACCTGTTACGGTACTAGCCCAAAGGTCATATTGACCGTTCATAAACCTGTATATATTAATCGGTAATCCATTGATGCCATTTTCAAAAGCATCCATCAGACTGTTCTGATTAATGTCGTACCATACTGACTCCCCTACAGGAATACACTTGAATAAACCTACATCATAGTTACCTGGGTCACAAGATCCTCCTCCTAAATATGCTAGAGGTGAAGTACACTCACCGTTACTATCGTTAATATCACTATCTAAATTCAAGAACAAACCTTGTCTAAAGAATGTAACTAACCAATCTTCAGGCTTAATCACCTTAATAAAATAGTTTGCAGGTATTAGATCCTCTATTGTATACAGTCCACTTGCATTTGTGAAAGCAGAGCCTACAAAGACACCATTTTCATCAAAGGCCTGTACTTCAACTCCTTCTATCCCCCTGTTTAAATCATTACGAATACCGTCTCCATTACAATCTTCCCAAACAAATCCACATAGATCCCCGACTACGATTACCTCTGCAGCGTCATTATCATCTTCGTCATCATCACCTCTGTCACATGGATCTCCGATGTGCTCATCTATGACTTCATCGTTATTATCTCCAAAGTTGAACACCGGGTCATCATCAGGACCGTCTACTAGATCATTATCGTTATCTGGATTAGTATCTGGCGTACTATCTGCATCACAATCTATAGTACCTGATGCATCTGTACCACTACTAATCTCTGCCTCATTATACCAGTCTCCTAGCATTGCATTGGCAGGTGAGATAATCTCCAAATTCAATTTTACCAATCTAGAATCACATGGAGAAATCGCATCAGGAATGAAATACTGAATAAGTCCTCCTGTCTGCACCCATCCTGGGTTTATCCCTGGATTGAAAGAGAATCCATAATTCAGATAATCTGTTATCTGCGTATTAATTGCATCTAAACTTCCTTGATTATGTACCTCAA
This sequence comes from uncultured Saprospiraceae bacterium, assembly GCA_937942405.1. Classification (GTDB taxonomy): domain Bacteria; phylum Bacteroidota; class Bacteroidia; order Chitinophagales; family Saprospiraceae; genus JAHDHU01. The sequence goes on along the minus strand of CALDEN010000138.1, from coordinate 6,038 downwards.
TATGGAACTCGACGATATCTCCTGGGACAAATGGTCCGATACTATCTATACCATTGTATGTAGATCGCTTCTGTAAGGCTAAATCGTAAACTGGCACTAATTCTGGATCATGATCATCTTCATCTTCACCAGCACATGAATCACCAGTGATCACATTGTTTTCTGCTGGATTATCATAATTACCTCCTAGATCATTATTAGCAATTAGATCTGTATTACTATCTACATCTCTTATGAAGAGATAATCAGGATCTGTACTTCTAGCTGAAGCAATTTCTGCATAATTAAGCCAATCATCCACACATGCACCGTCACATTTTCTGATATCAAATTTAACTCTCGTCGTAAACGATTGTCCTGGTTGCAGCGTCTGTGGATGGATGTAATATGCTTGATTAGCTGCTGCGATATCTATCCAACCATTAGCAGAACTATCATCATTGTAAACCAATCCACACGGTACATAATCTACGATGTTGATGTTGTTTGCCTCAACACTACCTTGATTGAAAATTTCAATTTCAAACTCGATCTCGCTTTTGATCTTGTAAGGACCTTGAGAAACGATCGTTTTTCTGAGTGCTAAATCCAATAATTCGATACCTGCTGGATCATGATCATCTTCCTCTCCGCCTCTGTCGACACTTTCTAGATTATCATCACCTGCATGATCAGGTTCCACTAAGTTTTCTGTAACAGAATTAGAAGCTGGATTAGAATCTGCATCTTTTCTTACTACCCCATTAATATCTGTTGCGTAAATAATTTCTGCGTAGTTAACCCAATCTTTCTCTCCTCCTGTAGTCTGCTCTATCGTCAAATACACAGGGAAAGTTGTACATTGATCTTGAATCAAAGTAGTAGGAATCACATATACCGGGATGCCTCCTAAGAACAACCATCCTGGATTATTAGCTACATCAAAACTATAGCCTGCTGGCAAATATTCTTGTACTGCTATATTCATCGCATCCAAATTACCCTGGTTGCATACGGTAATATCAAACTGTAGTAACTGACCATATTTATACGGATTATTTACTGTGATCAATTCTTTCTTAAGAGCTAGATCGAAAATCTGAACTCTTTCCGGATCATGATCATCCTCGTCCTCAAATGCACACTTATCACCTGTAATTACATCATCTTCAAACACATTGTCAGGAGTTCCTCCTAAATCATTATTATCTAAAGCATCAGAACAACTATCAACATCTAAGATGTTAGGGTAATCTGGATCAGTACTTAATCCTCTAGAGATCTCTACAAAATTTGTAAAAGTATTTATGTCATTATCGATACACTGCTGTAGATTAACATAAATCGTTCTGTTCATACATTGTCCCGGATCCAAAGTCTGTGCAATATTCATTGTTGCATCTCCTGTCGCACTATCATAACTCCATGCTATCTGATCATTCAGAGCATCATATTCAAATCCACATGGTATGTAATCTGTCAGTTGAATAGATTCAGCCTGGATACTACCTTGGTTACATATTTCAATGTTATACACTATTTGATCTCCATAGCAGAATGGGCCATACTGATTAACAGTCGTCTTTCTCAATGCTAAATCTAAGAGCTCTATTCCTGCTGGATCATGATCATCTTCTTCTCCTCCTCTATCTACACTTTCGATATCATCATCTCCTGCATGATCAGGCTCCACAAGGTTCTCTTCTGTTGTATTAGATGCCGGATTAGAATCTGCGTCTTTACGGACAACATTATTGAGATCTGTAGAACTTATTATTTCTGCATAATTTACCCAATCTTTTTCTCCACCTGTAGTCTGCTCGATCGTTAAGTAGATCGGGAAGGTTACACATTGATCTTGAATCAGATCACCTGGAATGTCGTATGTTAATACGCCACCGTTATTGGCCCATCCTGGATTATTAGCAGCATTGAAGCTAAATCCTACAGGTAAGTAATTTTCAACTACTATGTTAGATGCATCGACGTTACCTTGATTACATACAGTCATATCGAACTGTAACAACTGTCCATATTTATACGGATCATTGATCGTAATAAGCTGCTGTATAAGAGCTAGATCAAATACCTCTACTCTCTCCGGGTCATGATCATCTTCATCTTCACCTGCACACTTATCACCTGTCATAATGTTATCTTCTGTAGGGTCATCTGGTGTACCTCCTAAGTCATTTCCTTCAATAATATCTGAACAACTATCTACATCTAGGATGTCTGGATAATCTGGATCAGTACTTACTCCATTAGATATCTCTACAAAATTTGTAAATGTATTTATATCATTATCGATACACTGCTGAAGGTTTACAAAAATATTAGTAGTCACACACTGACCTGCATCTAATGTTCCTACAAAATCTCTCGTAGCATTACCATTCAATGGATTATAGCTCCAGAATAGGATGTCATTAAATGTATCATATACAAAACCACATGGTATATAATCTGTCAGTTGTACCCCTTCAGCTTGAATACTTCCTTGATTACAAATCTCAATTGTATAAATAATTTGGTCTCCATAACAGAATGGACCGAATTGATTTACTGTTGTTTTTCTCACTGCTAAATCGAGTAGCTCGATTCCTGCTGGATCATGGTCATCTTCTTCTCCTCCCATGTCTTTACTCAGCATATCGTTATCTCCTGCATGATCTGGCTCTACTTGATTTTCAGTAATATTATCGCTCCCTGGCGTACTATCAAAATCCCATGTAGTACGATCTTCACCATTTTCATTAAAGGCAGAAATGATCTCTGAGTAGTTAACCCAATCTTTCTCCCCACCATTAGTCTGAACGATGGTTAAATTAATACTTACTACTTCACATGTATTAACGGCTATCGCAGGTATAGTATACTGTGCATCCGTCCCAAAACTACTCCATCCTGGATTAAGTGCTGGATTAAAGTTAAAACCAGCTGGTAAGTAATCCTGAATCACCACATCTTGAGCCCCTATGTTACCTTGATTACAGACTGTAATGTCAAACTGTAATAACTGACCATACTTGTATGGATCTTGGAAAGTAATCAACTCCTTCTTAAGAGCTAAATCGAATATTTCAATTCTTTCTGGATCGTGATCATCCTCATCTGTTTCTGCAACACAATCATAATTAACGCCAGTTCCATCTCCATCTATATAATCATCTGTAGCACACCACGGATGACCACCTGCATCATTATTAAAAATTGCATCAGCATTAGAATCCTTATCCTCAGCCGTTATGTTATTATCTTGATCATCTTCAAAAGAATAGATCTCTGCGATATTATCCCATGAAGTTTCATAATCTACATTGTCTGAACATTGTACCTCTAGAAGGATATCCATCGTAGTACATGTTCCTGGCACGATAGGATCTACAAACGTAGCTACTGCATTACGAGATACACTATCGTATATCCAGAACGGGAAGTTACTTGCATCAAATGCCAATCCTGAAGGAATGTGATCAAATACCTGCACTTCGTCTACGAGTACATTTCCTTGATTACAAACCATTATTTCATAATTGACTAAATCTCCTGGTCTAAATGGACCTGCAGCCGTTGTTGTTTTCTTAAGTGCTAGATCCACTACCCTAAGTCCTGCTGGATCATGATCATCTTCATCTTCGCCTAATACCGTTCCACACTCATTTATTTCATCATCATCTGGATCTCCTTGACATACTGCATTTTCCAGTGCAGAATTTGAACCAGGTGTACTATCCGCATCGTTTGCAGATTGATCCACTCCAGAAAGATCTGTAAAGCTTATAATCTCCGCAAAGTTTGTAAAGTCTTTTACCCCACCTGATGTTTGAACGAGTTCTAAAATTATAGTAACTGTTGCACTTGCTCCAGGCAAAATAGGTGCACCAAAAAGGTATGTTCCATTGGCATTCCATGAAGGATTGTCAGCATTATTAAATACTAATCCAGCAGGGAAATAATCTTCTACCAATATATTTTGAACTGGAACATTTCCTTGATTAAATACTTCGATCGTAAACGGCACTTTATCCCCATAATCGCATGTGACGATAGGCGTCGTTTTACGCAATGCTAAATCATAGATAACTACTCGCTCACAATCATGATCATCTTCATCACCGGCAGCCACAGATCCTCCTACAACTCCTGACGCATCTCCATCTACATAGTTGTCTGCAGCGGAATCGACAGCCCCACCTGCATCATTACCATTAAATGAATCTGGAGTACTATCTATATCTACTAATGCATTCCAATTACTATCTTCTAAATAATTAATCTCAGCACAATTATCCCAATCTGTAAAACCTCCATCGGACTTAGCTATTTCGAAACAAATCTGAACAACCTCTGAAGTACACGCTGCTAATGTCTTACTCTTATACGTTGCCGTATTAGAATTAGAAACAGCCTGCCAGTCAGGAGAACTTACACTGTTCAATGTAAATCCAGCTGGGAAATAATCAATTACTCCTACACTTGCTATATCTACGTTACCTTGATTAATTATTTCTATATCGAAACATACTTCATCACCATAACTCAATGCACCTATAGTGGCTATTGTTTTAATCAAAGCAACATCTACTATCTCGATACCTGCAACATCATGATCATCTTCATCTTCCCCAAAAAGTGGTCCTTTTCCTAACATGTTATCATCATCGGCATCTCCTGGAAGAAGAGCATTTTCTGCAAGAGAATTAGAACCTGGAGTACTATCCCAATCTTGGTCTGTCATATCTACACCCGTAGCATCCTCTGCATACGTAATCTCTGCATAATTTGTCCAATCTTTGGCATCTCCAGATTTACGAAGTACCGTAAGTTGGATTTGAAAATTAACACACTGATCTGGTGCTAATGGTGTCGTCAATTCAAAAACTGCATCACTTCCACTCAAAGTCCAACCTGGACTACCAGCAGCATTTAACGCAAATCCAGCAGGTATATAATCTGTAATCTCAATATTATTAGCTGTTATATTTCCTTGGTTACAAACCATTAAGTTAAACTGCACGCTTTGTCCATATGAATATGGTGCAGCTGTAAACACTTCTTTTTTAAGGGCTAAATCAAATATCTCTAATCGCTCACAATCGTGATCATCTTCATCCGTTGCTGCTACACCATCACCTATCGCACCTGTTCCATCTCCATCGATATAATTATCTGCTGCAGAGAACACAAGTCCTCCTGCATCATTTGTAGTAATTGCATCTGGTGTAGAATCTTTATCTTCTGTAGATATGTTCGTATCAAATTCGTCCTCAAAAGAGAATATCTCTGCATAGTTATCCCATCCTGTTAATGTAGAACCACTTTCCACACAACTTAGAACAACTCCCATCTGAACGGTATGACTTGCTCCTGGCAAAATTGGAGAATTGATCGTAGTTGTTGCATTTCCTGTAAGAGCATCATGCGACCATGTCGGGAAATTTGTAGAGCTGAAAGTCATTCCTCCCGGAAGCTTATCAAACACAACAACTTCATCGACTGTTACATTACCTTGATTGAAAACTTCTATTTCGAAAAACACATTCATACCTGGAACATAAGGTCCTGATGTTAACACTGTTTTTCTTAAAGCTAAATCCACTACTCTAATTCCTGCAGGATCATGATCATCTTCGTCTTCTCCTACAGAAGGTCCACAACCGTCTATCACATTATCAAAATCATCCCCTTCACATACATTATTTTCTATTGTACTATTAGACGCTGGTGAACTGTCAATATCAAATGCAGACTGATCTGTACCTGACATATCCATAAAGCTAATGATCTCTGCATAATTTGTCCAATCCTTGGCACCTCCTGCAGTTTGTAAAACCTCTAATATTACTGTAGTAGATGCACTAGTACCTGGCATAATAGGTCCTGCCATTAATTGAGTTGCATTGGCATTCCATGTAGGGTTATCTGCAGCATTGAACAAAAGTCCCGTTGGAAAATAATCCTCAATAAGTACATTTTGTACAGCTGCATTCCCTTGATTGAAAACTTCGATCGTAAATGTTACTTTATCGCCATAATCACATGTCGCAACATTTACC
>CALDEN010000137.1 GCA_937942405.1 uncultured Saprospiraceae bacterium | reverse complement strand
AGACAAGGAAATCCCATCATCTTTATGGATGAGCGATCTGCAGAAATGACAAAATACGCCGCTAATTCTTTCTTGGCAACCAAAATCACCTTTATGAATGAAGTCGCAAATCTCTGTGATAAGGTGGGTGCCAATGTAGATCAAGTGCGTATAGGAATAGGAAGTGATACACGTATAGGAAAACGATTTCTATTTCCGGGGATCGGATATGGAGGGTCTTGTTTTCCTAAAGATGTGCAAGCACTTGAAAAAACAGCAAAAGAAAACGATTATAACTTCAGGATTCTCAACTCAGTAATGGCCGTAAACCATGAACAAAAAGTAATCCTAGTAGATAAAATCAAAGCGTACTTCGACAATAATTTAGAAGGCAAAAGCATAGCCATATGGGGGCTCGCTTTTAAACCCAATACGGATGATATCCGAGAAGCCCCAGCACTATACATTATAGAAGCACTCCAACAATTAGGAGCAAGCATTAAGGCCTGGGATCCTGAAGCAATGGAAAACGTAAAAGAAATCAATAACACCATAGGTTTTTGTACAACACAGTATGAAGCTATCGAGGAGGCAGATGCATTAGTCATCTGCACTGAATGGAGTGTGTTCAGAACCCCTGATTTTTCTAAAATGGAATCATTGTTAAAAAACAAAGTCATTTTTGACGGTCGTAATTTGTATGATTTAAATACGATGCAAGAAAAAGGGTATTATTATCAAAGCATAGGAAGACCTACAATAAGTGGAAAGTAATAAAGAATCAAGATTTCGTAGTTTTTTAAAAGGACTCTCTTGGAGAGTAATCGCAACTGCTACATTGATTTGTATCGCCTATTTTACCACTGGCAATATTAATCTAGCTTTAGAAATAGGAGCGATAGAGTTTGTCATAAAATTTGCCCTCTACTATGCCCATGAAAGGGCTTGGGCTCAGATCCCTCGGGGATATTTTAAAAAAACATACAAAAAATTCTTTCCGTCTAAATAAGTATTCTTGGAAAAAAACATTCATCCTATATTCGGTAGACTACTTTCTAAAGATCAGAAACAACAGTTTCTGAATCAAAAATCAAAGGTCTTATGGTTTACTGGACTGTCTGGTTCTGGCAAGAGCACCATCGCCATAGGTTTAGAAAAAAAGCTGTTTGACAACGGATATTTTCCACAGGTTTTAGACGGTGACAATGTTCGGACGGGTATTTGTAATAATTTATCATTTAGCCTTGAAGACAGAATTGAAAACATAAGACGTATCTCTGAAGTATCGAAACTCTTTTGCAATTCTGGCATCATCTGTTTAAACAGCTTTGTCAGTCCCACAAGGGAAATCAGACAATCGGCAAAGAATATTATCGGAAAAGACAGCTTTATTGAAGTTTTTGTCAATACACCTTTGGATGTTTGCGAAGCTCGAGACGTAAAAGGATTGTACAAAAAAGCCCGGGCTGGTGAGATCAAAGGATTTACAGGTATCGACTCACCATATGAGTATCCCTTAAATCCAGATATAGAATTACGAACAGAAAACAAATCCATCGAAGAATGTGTCGATGAGTGTTATCAGTATTTATTAAAACACATTCAGAATTAATTTTTACTATGAATTATCATACAAATCATCTCCGAGAATTAGAGTCTGAGTCCATTTTCATACTCAGGGAGGTTGCTGCACAGTTTGAAAATCCAGTAATTCTCTTCTCAGGCGGAAAAGATTCAATCTTAATGACTTATTTGGCTGTTAAAGCCTTCCATCCAGCTAAAGTTCCTTTCCAACTACTACATGTAGACACAGGTCATAATTTTCCTGAAACCCTAGCCTATAGAGATTCTTTAGTTGAAAAATATGGACTAAAACTAAAAGTCGGTTATGTACAAGATGCGATCGACGCTGGTCATGTAACAGAAGAAAAAGGCGTAAATGCAAGTCGTAATGGGCTCCAGATTTATACACTTTTGGACGAATTAGAAAAAGGCAAGTATGATGCAGCCATGGGTGGTGGAAGAAGAGATGAAGAAAAAGCTCGAGCAAAAGAACGATTTTTCTCACATAGAGATGAGTTCGGTCAATGGGATCCTAAGAATCAAAGACCTGAGCTCTGGAATATTTTTAATGGCCGTAAAAATATCGGTGAGCATTTTAGAGTCTTCCCTATATCTAACTGGACAGAGCTAGATGTATGGCAATACCTTGCAGAAGAAAAAGTACCTCTGCCCTCTCTTTATTTTGCACATGAGAGAAGCGTCATAGAAAGAGATGGAGTATTATTAGCTGATAGTGAATTCATCCCTAAAAAAGATGGAGAACAGGTCTTTACAGAAATGGTGCGATGCCGAACGATCGGAGATGTAAGTTGTACTGGAGTATGGAGATCCAATGCGACCACCGTAGAGGGAATTATTGAAGAAGTCGCTACTACACGTATGACTGAACGAGGAGGTCGATCAGATGATAAACGATCAGAAACTGCTATGGAGGATCGTAAAAAACAAGGCTACTTCTAAACCACTCAAAACAAAAAGAAAATGACAACACAAGATAAATCCACAGAATTATTAAGATTTACTACGGCTGGCTCAGTCGACGATGGTAAATCCACATTAATAGGTAGATTATTATACGATAGTAAATCTATATTCCAAGATCAGTATGAGCAGATAGAAGCGATAAGTGAAAAAAGAGGGGAAGAAGGCGTAAATCTAGCACTACTGACAGACGGTCTCAAGGCCGAAAGAGAACAAGGAATAACGATAGATGTCGCATATAGATATTTCTCTACCCCTAAAAGGAAATTTATTATAGCTGACACTCCTGGTCATATTCAGTATACTAGAAACATGGTCACGGGTGCTTCTACAGCCAATGTTGCACTGCTCCTTATAGATGCCAGAAATGGCGTAATCGAACAAACCAAGAGGCATGCCATTATCGCATCATTACTACAAATTCCGCATGTTGTGGTATGTATTAATAAAATGGATCTCGTAGACTATAGCCAAGAAGCATACGATAAAATACATGATGATTTTGAAGCCTTTGCCACAAAACTAGATGTCAAGGATGTAAGTTTTATACCTGTATCG
>CALDEN010000136.1 GCA_937942405.1 uncultured Saprospiraceae bacterium | reverse complement strand
AATGGTAGCGGATCATGGAGGTATAGAAAACGTCGTAAATCATATCGTAGGTACGATGAACAATGTACAAGGAAATTACGAGTATGATGGAGATACTAATTTTGACAATGGATTAGAATTTAATCTTGTAGAGTTGGTGTTGTCTACTTGTGATATATGTGACCCCTGGACTGCATCTACTAATTTTTTCAATGTATTTCTCAGTTTTGAAAACTGGTCTTTGGATGGAGGATTTACGCAGAATAATCACATCGGTCAGTTTTGGACAGATAGAGATTTTGATAATAATTATGTAGGTCTAGCGGGGTATGATTCAAAGAAATTATGTGGGCACACCAGACATCATATTCTACAGGACTTTACGACCAATGCATCGTACTTGAGAACAATGGTTGCTCATGAGATCGGGCATAATTTTGGAGCCGATGATGTTATCGGACAAGGATCTATAATGTCTGGTGTATTATTCAATACAAACGACTGGGACGAAAATGCCAAAATCGAAGTCAGTAATGAAATTCTATACCAGATGGAATGTCTAGGTACATGTGGTTCTAATAACTGTGACCCGGTCGAAGGTCTACAAGTAATAAATATTACCGATAGCTCTTTTGAGTTGATATGGAATGCAGAGCCTACAGATAATTTTGATATAGTAGTAACCAACGAGATCAATGATCAGGTAATCTACACAGAAAACATTAGTGGTAACGCCCTTGTAATTACTCCATCAGATTATACAATTTGCGAAAGATATCTAGTAGAAATTTCTAAAAACTGCTCTGCTGATCAAAGTGATAAAATAAGTGTGCATTTCAGTTCGCCGGTAGGGCAGGGTTGTGCAGATTTTAAAGTAGCACAATGTGTAAACTGGTTGTCTAAGGATATTGAGTTGGAAGAACAATCGATCAATGCATCTACATGGAGTTGGGATTTTGGAGATGGAACTACATCTAATTCTCAAGTACCAGAGCATGCTTACACAGAAACTGGCTTATATAGTCTAAGTCTTACTGTCAATGATGGAAATCATTCCAAAGAAATGGATGGGCAGATTGCGGTACTCCCTAATCGAAACATACCATATACACTAGAAGATGGAGGATCTTTTGAATCAGAAAATGTAGAATGGGCATCAGAGAGCTTAGATGGTACGCCTAACTTATGGGAAAAAGGATCAGCGACAGGTGCATTAACCAAAGACAGTACAGTTTGGAAAACCAAACTTTCAGAAACGATTCCTAATGAATTATCTAAATCAATATTATACAGTCCACGATTTGATTTTACAGTAAGTGACATCTATTCGGTACATTTTGATCTGAGTATGGATGTACCTGAATGTCAAAGTAATTATGCTCTTCAAATGCAATACTCTGTAGACAATGGTACGACTTGGGTACGACTAGGTTCATATGGTGACGAAGGAGGAAATACTCAAAACTGGTATAATAAAGGAAAATGGTCTACTTGTGGAATTTCTAAAAACCTTTTCTATGATCAGCAAGGATGGGTATTGGATGTAGATGATTTAGCAGTGAGCTATGATGTTTCTTTCTTAAGCGGTAATTCTGAAGTGATATTCCGATATGTATTTAATGTAATGCAGAGCTCTTTAGCACAAGAAGGATTTGATGGAGTAATGATCGACAACTTTAGACTGAATTCATCAGGAGCAGTAGTGGTACCGCTGGACTTGTTATACCTCGAGGGAGAAAATAGAGATGGGGTCAATCATCTAAATTGGGAAGCGGTAAATATGAAGAACTTCGATGCATTCGTACTTGAAAGAAGCGAAAACGGAGAGGATTTTGAACCAGTCGTATTCCTCAGTTCGGAAGGAGAAGAATCCATGGAATACTTCTACGAAGATGATGAGATCGATAACTGGATCAACTATTATCGTCTAAAAATGATCGACCTTAATGGAGAGTTTGATTACTCTAGAGTCATCAAGATATATTCTGAAATCGAAGAAAATGTAATCGCCATGGTTCCTAACCCCAACAGTTCTGGGAGCTTAGAATTTAAAAGCGATAGTGAGGCAAACTATGATCGTATCCAGATATTCAATTACGTCGGTCAGCTCATCCTAGAGACTCCGTATAAACAAGAAATAGATATTTCTAGATTATCACAAGGATCATACATCGTAAACCTACTCTCGGATAATCAACTAAAAGAAGTAAAAAAGCTACAAGTGATCTAAAAAGACACTTTTGTATTGGTTATAAATATATTACATATTATAAAATTGTATAATATGTAATATATTTGTAGTTAGAAAGAACCTGAACCAACCTCTTAATAAATGGGATTATGGATTTACGGGTACTTTATTCATGTGTGTTATGTTTACTTTTCTTATCGATCGGGGAGGCACAAGAAGCATCTATACGCTTTGATCGATCTGAAGGAATCCAGATTTCCTCGATAAATGCTCAGCACACAAGTACACACAGTTATTCAGCTAATCTTTCCACATTTAGAGAAATCCTCAAGGGACGAAATATCAGTACCGAACTCGCTTTTGGAAATGACATCCAGTTACATGTAGATCTATCTCCGAGTTATATTTTGGCAGATAAAAGTATACTAAGCATAATCAACACCGAAGGGCAACAGATTGTAGAACAATTTGATCAAGCCATCACCTTACGAGGCTTCTCATCTTACGGACCATTAAGACTTACGATCAATGATCATTTTATCGGTGGATTCGTTACCACGGCACATGGGAAGCAGTACATCGAACAAATACGGACAGAAAATGAGCTGACCTATTTTAATTTAGTGGATGAGCACTCCTATCAAAATATAGCATCTAGATCCTGTGCTCATCATGAGCAGATAGAAGCTGAGATTAATAAAGAAATAGCACAGCGAGTAACCAATCAATGCTATGAAATAGACTTAGCCATCGCTGCAGATCATTCCATGTTTGAAAAGCATGGGAGTGCCATTAATGTGAGTAACCATATCGTAAATATCATGAATATGGTGGCCGGTAATTATGAGCTCAATGGAAGTACAAATTTTGATGATGGCATAAGCTTTAATATCGTGCAGATCATGGTATCTAGCTGTGGACAATGTGACGAGTGGACAAGTTCTACTGACATTTTTGAGGTTTTATCCAGTTTTGCAAACTGGTCTATAGACGGGGGATTCTCGGCTGGCCATCATATGGGGCAGTTTTGGACAGATCGAGATTATAGTGGAAATTATGTAGGGCTAGCAGATGCAGGGACTACGCTTTTTTGTGGCAACGGAGCATATCATGTATTACAAGATTATACTACGAGTACGGCATTTTTAAGTACCATGGCAGCTCATGAGATCGGTCATAACTTTGGCGGGACTCACATGAGTAGTACAGGATTCATTATGTCCTCTACGCTTAATAATACAGACACATGGAGCACTAGTAGTCAGCAGACTATAGGAGCGACGATAGCCTCTCAAGGTGCGAGTTGCTTATCCTCTTGTATAGAGGATGCCTGTGCAGATGTCATGGACCTAGAAGTAAGTAATATAACAGCCACTGGTTTTCAGGTATCATGGGACGTAGATGTAGGAGCTAGTTTTAAGGTATATCTAACGGATCTATATACCGATCAGATTATCTTTGATGTTACGATTAACGCTTCATCAGTGACGATCACTCCGAGTGACTATGA
>CALDEN010000135.1 GCA_937942405.1 uncultured Saprospiraceae bacterium | reverse complement strand
GTTATCGCAAACGTCGTCGGGAGTAATATTACTAATATCTTGCTTGTACTAGGATTGACCGCTGTGGCGGCTCGAGAGATATCTATGGATTTTGATGTAATGGATATCGATATGCCTTTGTTATTTGGCTCGGCATTTATGCTCTATTTTGCCCTGATGGACTTGCATTTTTCCACCTTCGAGGCTGTCTTGTTTTTAGGTGGTATAGTGGCATTTATAATGAACTCCGTAGTAGGTAAGAAAACTTCCGATTTAGATAGACCTAAATCAAATTACAAGGACTATCTAAAAATGATCGTAGGGGCCGTTTTGGTTTATTTTGGGGCAGAGTATGTGATATTTGGAGTAGAAGGAGTCTCTTCAGAGTTGGGCATAAATCCAGATCTCATCGCTATTACGGTCATCGCATTGGGGACATCTTTGCCAGAGCTAGTAGTGTCGATAACCGCTGCTCGTAAAGGGAAGACAGGACTGGCAGTAGGAAATGTTCTAGGAAGTAATATGTTTAATACATTCGGAGTGATGGCTATTCCTGGATTGATCGGTAATTTGGTTATTCCTGAGCAGATATTGACCTTTAGTCTTCCATTTATGATTGCGGTGACGATCTTATTTGGAATGATTTCATTATCCAAAAGAATCTCTTTTTGGGAAGGTACGATGATGGTAGCCTTTTATGTTTTCTTTATAGGAACATTAATAGAGAAAACTATTTAATCTATTGTAAGTCAGTTATTTAAGTTCTGTTTGTTTGCCCTGAAACAGTTGTAATAGCCCTGTTTTTTGACGACTATTTAATCGTATCTTTGAGCCGAAAACAGATAAATATGTTTGGTGATTTATTAGGGAATGTAGAGCAACAACAAAAGGCTCTTGATGAAAAATTAAAGTCGATCGTAATCCATGAATCTATTGACGACGGTGCCGTTAGTATCGAAATGAATGCTGCTCAGCAGGTGCTTAATTTTAAGATAAATCCAGAAAGTATAGATTCGAGTGATTCCGAAAAACTTGAAGATTTGTTGACGATCTTGGTCAATAATGCTCTTGCAAAATGTGAAGAATTAAAGGCAAAAGAATCAGAGAAGATGATTAAAGAATTAATGCCATCGGGATTAGATGGTTTAACTAATATGTTTGGATAATGAGAGTGTTATACATTTTGCTTTTAAGCTTTTTGATTCAAAATTTAGTTGCTCAGTCGGGTTTACAAGCCAGTTATAGCTTTGATGCTTGTGATTTATCAGATCAATCGGGTCTAAGTCCAGATGCGATATCTGCAGAGGCTCTGGATTGTCAGTGTGGGGTGGTAGGCTCCGGAATACAATTAGGAAATGGGCTAGATAGCATCATTTTTGATCAGTCACTTATACCTTTATTTAGTGAGGATTTTACACTTAGTTTTTATATAAAGCTGATAAACCCTCTAGATCGGGTAGATATCTTTTCTATTATGTCAGATGAGTGTATGGTGGACTCTTCATTGGTTATACGGTACAATAACATCTCTAATCAATTTTCAGTAGAAATAGGGGAGCGTTTAGAAAATGTAATAGAGCTCTATGCAGAAAGAGACCCCGATGTATGCTGGCATCACATCGTTTTTTCTAAATCAGAAGAGACGTATTTTTTGTACTATAATGAAGTATTGGCAGAGGAGAGGGCCGCAGTAAAGTCTTTTTTAATGGATCCTATGCATAATATGATGATATCGAATAGTGGATGTCTAGGTATAATAGATAATCCTTTAACAGGGGTAATAGACGAGTTTAAGGTGTATAATCGATTTTTGACGAGTCTAGAACTACAAGCCTTAAATGAATATCCAGATTTGATTTTAAATCAAGATACGACGATATTTTTAGGAGATGCGTTGCAGATCGTCTCAGGAGAGAGCTGTTCTGCCTCTCCGAGTTGGACTCCTGTGGATGGGGTGGATAACCCTTCAGTCTTAGATCCTATACTTATGCCTACAGAAACGACGACTTATACGCTCAATCTTCCTGGATCTACCTGTTCTACACAAGATATGATAAATGTAAATGTGATCGATTTGGACGAATTAGACTGTACGGATTTATTATTGCCTAATGCTTTTACGCCCAATGGAGATAATCTCAATGATGTTTTTGGGATAAGTAATGAATTCATTATCGACGAACTAGAGCGTTTTGATATTTACGATCGATGGGGAGAAAAAGTCTTCAGTACCGTAAATAAGAACGTAAAATGGGATGCTACATTTAAAGGAAAAGAGGTCAATCCTGCCATGTTTCTATATGTTATAGGATATACTTGTAAGGATGAAGATTATGTGAAATCAGGAAATATTTCTGTTTTGAGATAGTAAAGCCTTATCTTACTTTATGTTATTTGACTACCTATGATTAGTATGAGGAAATCTTTTTTGTTTTTAGTTATTGCCATTTCTTTTGGATCTTGTAAATCTGATGGAACACAGCGTAATAATCTCGGAGATTCAGAAACCAACAAAACTGAAATATCAGCAACGGCCGAAGGAAGCTCTCAGGATATAAATACGGCTGTAGCAACTAAAGATAGTAGCAATACAGCAGTAAGTGATACAGAAAGTGGAACTACTGCAATAACAGAGGATGTATCAAATAAGTCTGAAACTCCGAAAAAGGCTCGTAAAAAGGTAAAAAAGAAAAGTTTTAATCCTCCTCATATCGCAGTCTTAGAACAGGATGAATATGAACCATACGAAGAAGAGGTAGAAGAACAGCCCAAAAAGAAAGAGGTCAAAGACAAAAAAGTCACTCCTGAGAAAGTATCAACAGCTGCAGAAAAAGTGAAAACGACTAAAGTAGAAGCAAAAAATCAAGAGGCTAAACCAGCAGCAAAATCTAATGTAGTTCAGACTGCATCTAAACCTAAGGTAACTGAGATTGTTTTTAAACGTAATTTTTTCTCTTTTGGAGATATCGTTCAGGGCGATACGGTTAAGTTTAATTTTGATTTTACCAATATAGGTGAGGTTCCTCTGATCATAGAAGATGCCAAAGGCTCATGTAGCTGTACACATCCTAAATACCCGATCATACCTATACAGCCGGGGGAATCTGGAAAAATAACTGGTATTTATGTCAGTGACGACAAGGTGGGTCCTCAAAATGCGAGCGTTACGCTTACTGCCAATACTGAACCATCTACTCATCAATTACTATTAGATGGTAAAGTATCTATTCCTACAGATGATGCAGAAGAAGGACATAACTAGGGGAGGTTCGGCTTCTTTTAATAAAATGTATTTCCTTTAGCCTTAGTGGCTTAATTTCTAATCAAGTAAATGGAGTATATCTGAATTGAAATAAGACCTTCGTCATGTTTTAAAATAGATATGGTCTTAGTTAATTTCTTTGTCTTGAGATTTTATAAGATAGATTAGCGAAGTGATATAAGCTTATTCTAGCTCAA
>CALDEN010000134.1 GCA_937942405.1 uncultured Saprospiraceae bacterium | reverse complement strand
GCTTTTTTCAGCAGGAGTAAAGTTAGGTGGGATCTATTCACGATTAGACGGAGATTTAATTATTACACCTGATGGATCTTATGAGGGCAATATCAATGAGCATAATGATCCTACATTGAGTGAATCCTTGAGTATCGGTGTGAGGCCAGATATAGAAATCGGGGTGTACACTCGAAATAGATTTTTTGAAGGAGGTCTTACTATTACAGATATATTTCCGAATAGTTATAAATTAGAGGAGACTCAGATAAAACAGCTTCCTGAACTAAGTTTGTTTATACAGAGTAATTTTAAAAACTGGGATAATTGGGCTTTCAAGCCGTCTGTACTTATAAAGACCGATAATAGAGAGATCCAATCAGATTTAAATTTGCTCATCCAGTATAATGGCAATGTTTTTGGAGGAGTAGGAATACGAGGATACGATTCTAAATCATTGGACGCATGGTCCATTCTTTTAGGATTAAAGTTAAATCAGCATTATACTTTATCTTACAGTCTCGATTTAGGTGTTTCCGACCTAAAAAATGCTCATGAAGGGAGTCATGAGATTGTATTGAATTATAATTTAAATAAATTAATAGGGGTCGGAAGCGATCCCAAGATTATATATAATCCGAGGCATTTATAGAATTTCTGGGGTTTATTGTGAAAAACATTGCTTTTCGTAAAATATAGTTTCATAGTCTTCGTTTTGATAAGGCTAAAGATTACAATACAAAAAGCTGTTGTTAAAAGCAATAATTTAATTTTTGTTTGTTATCGAAACAAAATTATCTTTACGATTCTTTGGAAAGCAGAGATATTCTGTACTCGACAAATTGCGGTTTAAAAATGAAGAAATTAACGACATCTCTTATAGCCATATGTGCTATATTAATTCTGACCTCCTGTGGTGGAGGCGGCGAAAATGGTCAGCTCATCGGAGTATTGGAAAGACCAGCTTGGAACGGGATTAATCCCTATGGAATGGTATACGTACCATCCGGAACTTTACACATCGGTCAGTCTGACCAGGATGTGTTCCAGACACACTTACAAAGACCTAAGTCTATATCTATCCACGGTTTCTACATGGATGATACAGAAATAACAAATAACGAGTATCGTCAGTTTACTCATTATGTAAGAGATTCTATTGCTCATAGCCTTATGGGTGACTTCACAGAGGATGATTACGGAAACGAGAAAATCGATTGGGAATATGAGTTAGACTACACAGATGAGACCCTTGACGATATGTTTTACCAAGGAGATGAAGCCTTTAGTGGTAAAAGAGAGTTTGATGTAAGCGACTACAATTATGTGTACCAAGAGGTAGATTGGAGAAAAGCAGCATCAGCTAAAGGAAACGGAGGTGAACCATTCAAAAGAACAAGTCTTCTAGAAAAGAAAGAAATCAATATCTTCCCTGATACACTAGTATGGATCAGAGACTTCTCATACTCATATAATGAGCCGATGTCTAGAAACTATTTCTGGCACCCTGCTTACGATGATTATCCTGTAGTAGGAGTTAACTGGAAGCAAGCTAGAGCATTCAACGCATGGAGAACTAAGATGTGGGATGACTTCAAAGCAGAAGACGAGCCAAATACAGAGAAATTTAGACTGCCTTTTGAAGCTGAGTGGGAATACGCAGCTAGAGGAGGTAGAGAACATGCTCCATATCCATGGGGAGGATATTATGTGAGAAATGCAAAAGGATGTTTACTTGCTAACTTTAAGCCAGGTAGAGGAAATTACCCTGAAGATGGTGGATACTATACCGTTAAAGGAGATGCATATTTTCCTAACGATTACGGTTTATACTGTATGGCAGGAAATGTTGCTGAGTGGACTGAAAATGCATATGTAGATAATGCGTACTCTTTCGAGCATGATTTGAATTCAGCAATAGTTTATAATGCTGACGATTCAGATGATGATGTATATAAGAGAAAAGTAATCAGAGGGGGGTCTTGGAAAGATATTTCTTACTTCCTTCAAACAGGAACGAGACATTGGGAATTTCAAGATACCACTAAATCGTATATCGGATTTAGGTCTGCATTGACATTCTTAGGTAGATCGATCAATGATTTTAACTAATCAGAATTAATAGAAAATAAGTAGTTATACAATTGAATCTTTTTGGCTTAGGCCGATCAGCAATGGCAATACTATTTTTATAAATAAGCTTTTAATTAAACAACCAAAATTCAAAAACTAGGAAAATGAGTTTCATTAAATCAAAAGGATTCAAATATTTTAAAAATTTGATCATAGGATTAGGAGCATCAGCGGTAATGCTTGGAGCTTTATACAAAATCCAATCTTGGGAAATGCCTGTATTAGGAGGTCAAAAGATTGATTTATTAACATTAGGTCTTGTAGTAGAGGCAGTGATTTTTGCCTTTCTAGGTATTATCGGGCCAGACAAAGATTACTACTGGGATAAGCTATATCCTGGATTAGATGACTATGGTGCAGCGATTAACCCATTATCAGCAGGTCCTACAGGATCAGCAGCTTCTAGAGGTTTAGATGCAGATGTAGTAGAAAACAAATTAGGAGGAATGTTGAATGAGCTTCAAGGAATGTCAGCTAGTCTAGGTTCTTTAAAAGCACTTCAAGAGGTAGATTTCTCTCAAACAGGTGAGCAATTAAAAACAATGAATAACTTCTATACTCAAATGAATTCTGCAATGGAAAGCTTGAGTAACACAGTAGAAGACACAAAATTATACGCAGATCAGATGTCTTCATTAAATAAGAATCTTTCTTCTTTAAATGGAGTATATGGAAATGTATTAGGAGCATTCAGACAGCCTACAAGCTAATTTGATATATTTTATTTATTAATAAACTCATAAAAAAATAAAAAATGTCAATACCTAAGGAACCCCGTCAACTCATGATTACGATCATGTATTTAGTACTGACGGCACTATTAGCTCTGAACGTTTCTGCGGAGATTTTCAATGCCTTTAAAATGGTAGACAAGGGGCTTGTAAAGTCAAACACAGCATTGGATGACAAAAACAATGCGATACCAGAATTAATTAGAGAGGCGGCTAAGAAGCAAACATCATTAGAGGTGTATGCTGAAAAAATCGATCCGATTAGAGAAGAGTCAGCAGCAATTGTTTCCTACATTGAAGCTATAAAAGACACGATGATAAATGCTACTAGAGGTTATAAGCCTGCAAAAGACGGTAGTGGTATGTCAGACGAGCTATTTGGCAAAAAGGATAAAGAGATTACTACGAGATATCTTGTATATGAGGGTAAAGGAGCTGAGTTGAAAACAAGATTAGAGCAGTACAGAGAAAACATGCTCGCATTAATGGACGAGGAAGATAAAGCTGAATTCATGAAGGAGATTGCTGTACAGATCGATGATGAAACATGGAAATCTAAAGGAAAGAAATCTTGGGAAGAGATGAATTTTAAGCAAATGCCTTTACAAGCAGTGCTTCCTATTTTCACAAAATTTATCAACGATGTTAAATCTACAGAAGCGGCAGCATTAAACAAGCTCGCTACGAAAGTAGGGGCAGGAGATACTAAGGTGGTATTAGATAAATATACTGTAGTCTCTGCTCCAGATAAATCGTATATCATCAAAGGAGAGAAGTATAGAACAGAAGTGTTTTTAAGTGCAGGAGCTTCGGCAGATTCTAAGACAGGAATTACGGTTTCTGTAAATGGAAAGCCATTACAGAAAAATAGAGATGGTGTAGGTGTATATGAGACGACTCCTAATTCATT
>CALDEN010000133.1 GCA_937942405.1 uncultured Saprospiraceae bacterium | reverse complement strand
TCATCTCCTTATTGATTCTGGTCTTTCGCATATGCAAGCAACCAGCACCCTAGTAATGGTAAACATGTTGTTTATTTTTATGGTGGTTAAAATGCAAAATATCGGAAGTCTTAATCTTTTAATTCTTGTATTAGGAGTAGCTATACTACTATCTACGATGCTTTATTTTATAGCACGGAATCGACGAAGGGAAAAACAAGCATAAGCCGATGACTTGGTTCAGCATTTTTTTAGGAGGGGGATTAGGAAGTGTCTGTCGTTTTGGGATATCTAAGTTGATACCATATACTGGTGGATTTCCATGGGCTACAATTATCGCAAATCTAATGGCATGTATGATCCTCGGATATATGCTCGGAAACATCAAATCCACAGAATGGTCAGATAATCAGCGATTGATGATTATGACGGGCTTTTGTGGTGGTCTGAGTACTTTTTCAACATTTTCGGCAGAGACATACACACTGATCCAAGAGGGTAGTATGGTTATAGCAGGTGGTTATGTTCTTATAAGTATTATTTCTTGCTTGATCGGTATATTTTTGGGTTATCAAATTACTAAGTATGTATAGATTCTTTTTTATTGCATTATGTTTTTTGAGCATCCATCTTAATGGGCAGGGCATCCATTTTTTTGAAGGAACATGGGAGGAGGTATTGGCTACAGCCAAAGAAGAGAAGAAAGAAATATTTGTAGATATCTATACCACCTGGTGTGGACCGTGTAAGCAATTAGACAAATCTACGTTCAAAGATGCCAATCTAGCCGCTTATATAAATGAGCATTTCATCGCATTCAAGATAGATGCGGAGCATAGTCCAGATCGTGGATTGGCTTATGCTTTTGGGATAGGAGGGTATCCAGTAATGATCTTTTTTGATGAGTATGGAATACAGAAGATTCAGGCCCGTGGGTTTAAAAAACCGCAAGCTCTGCTGGGCATAGCTAAGTTTGCAAAAAACGAGCTAGATACTGATTCGGTTTTGCTCCAGTATTTTAAAAAAGATATAGCTGATATAGACAAAGAAGAACTTTTATGGTTGTTTGATCGATTTGATGAGTTCCATATTCCTCAAAAATCCATGTATCTCGCCAAGCTGCATAATCTACTAACTGATGAGGAAAAAGAGGATATGAAATACCGCTATCTGGCCCAATATCCTTTTCTCTCAGAGGGGCTCAAATCTTATTATATCGAAAAATACACCAATCCGTCTTTATATAATCCAGATAGAGATGCACTGATAGCCATGAGATATAATGTGGGAAGGCAGGTTGAGTCAGAATATGTCTTGGCTTTTTCTGCCAAAGACATGGAGGCTTTTAAAAGAGCATTAACGCGACGTATGGATTATGCTGTAAAAACAGGACAGGTCGATGCAGACGAACGTTATATTTTAGAGGAAGGATATCTGGATGAATACATCTTTAAACAAGAAAACAGGGACAAAGGCTACTAACTTCCTGTTTTTTGTACGGGTTATCTCATTCAATGAAGAAATAGGAGTATAAAAAAACCCGTTGATTCATTTGAATCAACGGGTTCGTATTTTTTTATATTTCTTGTTTCTTAGAAAGAATCAGTCAATATCATAATACCATCTACTAGCCACCAAATACCTAAACCACCAAGTGTTAGGATAAATAAGATGTTCCAACCAGCAGGTTTACCTTTGTACCATCTGTGTGCTGCTAAACCACCAATGAAGAACCATAGTAATGCCGTAATGATAAATTTATCATCCGTTCTTTCAGCAGCAGCTGGACTTAGGGCATCAGCTTCAGAAATTGTTAGATTTGCTCCTAAATCCATTTGTTGATCTTGAAAATCTACAACAGTTGTTTCTGTGTTTTCGTTTTGAGTCTTTACATTCTCTTTATTTACGGGAAATGAAGCAAAAAGGCTTGCCGTACAGAATAAAAGACACATTAAAAAAGTTGTTTTTTTGATCATGTTAATTGTTTGTTAGTTAAATTACTTTTGCAAAATAGAAAAATTATTATGAAATATCTAACATTATTTTTTCTCCTCTTTACAAGCCTAATAGGAATCGGACAATCAGAGGAATATGAATTTATAGGAACTATACAGCTGCAGGATATGTCCCTGATCAGTTATAAAATAGTTTTTCAAGAAGAAGATGGCAAAATAACTGGAAAATCGATTTCTGACTTTGCAGGAGCTCACCGTACAGAGTCGTTGATAGAAGGTACATTAGATCGTAAAAACGACATTATTTCTTTTAATGAGGTGGGAAATATCTCTACAAAATCCGATTATCCCGACTCTACTTTTTGTTATGTGCATCTATACGATGCCAAAATCAAGCTTAAAAAACGAAAAAGAGTGATCCAGGGGCATTTTTACAGTAGATACTTAGATGGCAGTTTATGCATAGAAGGAGACATTTATCTTATGGGTGAGGAGATGATGTTTAATAAATTTGAAAAAGTAACCAAAAGAGCCAAAATACTGGTAGATGATAAAAAACTAGAAAGAGTTGAAAATGATCTAGCAGATACTAAAGAGAATCTCAAAAATGTATTGATGGCTGATGATGATCAGATGGTATTCAATGTAAGTACACCTACTCTACAATTAAAAATATGGGATGCAGAACATGTAGACGGTGATCGGATAAGTGTTTATCAAAACGATAAATTGATTTTGGATAACTACTCTGTACTGAAAGAACCTAAGTTATTAGTGGTTAGAATGGATAGCGATATCCAAAATGTAAGAATAGTAGCCAATAATGAAGGTAGAATACCACCTAACTCAGCCAATATCGAAATCATAGAAGCAAACAACCACACTCCATTAAAAGTAAAGCTTAATAAAGGAAACGAAGTGCGACTGGTTTTCAGAAAATCTTAG
>CALDEN010000132.1 GCA_937942405.1 uncultured Saprospiraceae bacterium | reverse complement strand
TATGTAATGGTCGATACCGACAAAGATGGAACACTAGATATACCTGGAGAAGGTTTCGATATGAAGCTATTCCGTGGCGACGGAAATGGAAATATCATAGGCGGTACCACCTCTATAGCATTTACACTCACAGATACCAATGGTTATTACGAATTTAATGATCTTCCTGCAGGTGAGTATGTTGTATTTTTTAGATCTATCGATAGACACTTCGTTACCGCCAGTGGAGACGCATCACCAGATGCTGATCCAACCACCCCGGAGAATTTTTATGAGATACCTGTAGATCTTGTAGAGGACGAACATGATAGTGATAATAATTTTGACGCCATTCCTAGATGGATTAGTGGCTCAGGATATGTTCTAGAAGATACTAACAACGATGGCATCGGTGATAGCCCACTCTACCAACATCGAGTAGAACTATATGAAAGAAATGAAAACGGAGTACCTACTGGCAACTACATAAGATGGTCACCTAGTGACCCAAATGGCTTCTATCAGTTCCAAGATGTTCCTCCTGGAGAATATGTAATTTACTACATAGGTGCACCGGGCTACGAATGCTTAAACAGCATGGATCAAAGTCCTGAAGCAGGAGAACCTAATGTAAATAGCGAATGCTTCTTTATCCAGATGGATATTCCACTACAGGATTCAGAAGATGAGGATAACGTTTTTGTAGTAAAAGCAATATAAGAGCATTGAATAATAAGCTCACACATATCATCAAAGCCTGCCTACAGTTAGACTACTCTGCTCAGAAGGAGCTGTACGATCTAAGCGTAGACAGGCTTTACTATGCAGTAAAAAGATATGTCAAAGAGCCCTATTTTATAGAAAACATACTTCAAGATACCTTTATTAAGATCTTCAAACACCTCGACAAATATGATCCAGAAAAAGGAGCCTTTAGCACCTGGTCTAACACGATCGCTATCCGAGAAGCATTACTGCATCTGAGAAAAAAGAGTCTAGAATTTGTACCATTAGAAAATATGCACTTAGATTTTGCAGGAGACTTAGATCCTATCCTTGCCAAAATGGATGCAGACGAAATCATCACACTAATAGACAAAATCCCAGCTAAATACAAAATCATTTTTAATCTATACGAGATCGATGGATACAGTCATAAAGAAATCGCAGAGATGATTAAGATTACAACAAGCACTTCCAGATCATATCTTACCAGAGCTAAGAAAATGATTCAACAAGAAATCGGATTTTGTGTCAATTAAAAGAGAGCAGATGAAAAATAGAAATAAATATCAAGAGAAATTTAGTTATAAAAAAGCACCTATCGACAAGGAGCAATTATGGAATCAGATATCTACAAACAAAGACTTCCCTAAAAAAGAAAGAGGCAATAGAGGTGGACTTTACTTTTTATCACTACTGCTCATAGCCATTTTAGGAATAGGTATATTTCAAATTACAGATAACAAAAAAGCCATCGACCAACTAGATCAGAAAATGAGCATTTCATATACTCCCCCGAGCACTAAAAAAGAGGTGAATAATTCTAGCCCTGACATAAAAAACAGTCCTACCTTTCAAAACAAAAATCAAGCACAAGATCTAGAAAAGACAGCCATAGCCCAATCTCTAAACAGCATAGTAAAATCTACTAACCAAATAGACTCACATAATAATACAAACGAACAATCCACGATCACGGTAGCAAACAACACATCTACCTCCCATACTAAATCTAACAACCGTAACAATAACGGTAATGATTCTGAAGCTCATTCGACTACTGTCGAAAATCTAAACAATCCAGAAACTCAACAAACTACACTATCTGAGATCAATCTAAACTCAACAACCCAAACTACCAACTACTCTGGCCCATTATCAACTAACACACTAAAGACCAATACTCAATCCCCAGATAAAATTATTGGCCCAGATAATCTGCCTATAGACTTAGATCTTTTATTCTTAGATTTCAGATTGGCACCTGACTTGAACAGTGCGATTACAATAATACCTCAGCCAAAAAACCGCAATTGGATCTTGGGCTTAATGGGAGGCTCAGGAATTGCCAATCATTTAATTATCAGTCTATCCGATGATGATTATATTACACAGACCAGAAAAGAAAACGTTCAAAATTTAAAATCACAATATGCTAGCATCTCCGTACAGAGACTACTCCCCAAAAATTTCTCTATCTCTCTAGAAGGCGAACTAGAACATCTATATCAGCGATATGATTTCTCAAATTCAGATACGAGCTTAACTAGAAATGAAGATTCTTCTGCAGGATTCTATTCATATACAACCACAACCATCGATTACGAAAAATTTCATAGATATCAGTTTCTCAATTTAAACATGCTAGCAGATAAACGTTTTCAAGTAGGAGCACTGAGTCTATCTATAGGTGCCGGTATAGCGTACAATCTATCATTTAATTTGCAAGGAAACGTTTTTGACGAAGCAGGAAATCTTGCCGCACTTGGAGATCTTCGAGAGTATAAATCCACAACAGGACTATCCTACTTAGGAAATATCGGGCTTGACCTAAGCCTAACAGATAGGATAATATTTAATACTGCTCTTAGATATAAATCTCCCAATGCACTCACAGACACCAACTTATCACTCGACCATAAAGTACATTCATGGAAATTAGGCGTCGGCTTGAGCTATCGATTATAAATGAGCTTTACATCGTCTAGCCTTGATGATTATAAAAGATATGGTAACTGACATCTCTACCAATTCATCATAGGCCGCCTTGTCAAACTTATATTTATATGGAGTCATATTTATAAGCTGCTTTAGATCCTCGACATTGAATACGATAGTCTTATTGACCGCTTGTGTTCCAGTAAGTTCTAATGCAGGATCTGTTTCGATTTCTTGAATTATGGTGGTCGGATGAGCTTTATAGTTTTCATAAACCAGCTCAGCGATTTCCTTCATATGATCTGGACCAGGAATTACTTTT
>CALDEN010000131.1 GCA_937942405.1 uncultured Saprospiraceae bacterium | reverse complement strand
ACCTTGGATAAGGAGAGGATACAGTCGAGGGTAGCGATCACTTTGGAATCTTCCTGAATCGGAACGATAAATTCCTGTATAGACAGGATCATTTTTGCGTAAAGCTCTTCCTCTATAATTTGTAGTTTTTCTTCGGCAGATAAGATCTTCCCTTCGAGCTCTTTGAGTTCCTCGGATATATATCTTTCAGAACCGGTGAGGGTTTGTTTTCTCACCCAGTTATCCGGAATGAGATTTAGATTTTTATACTTGTTCGTCACTTCGAGGTAGTAACCAAATACGTTATTAAAGCCGATTTTGAGATTGGTGATCCCTGTTTTTTCGGCTTCTCTTTCTTGTATTCCGATGAGTATGTCTTTACTGTTTCTGATCAGGCCACGATACTCGTCATAATCGGCATTAAAGCCTTCTTTAAAAACACCTCCTTTAGATAAGAGGGCAGGAGGGTCATCTTGTATTTCTGTGGCAATCTTATTTTTCAGTATTTCACATAAGGAAATGCGATCTGCCAGCATGATTAATTCTGGATTTTCTGACTGATTGAGCGTATCCTTAATCGGGATTAGAGCTTCTAATGCTCGTTGGATATGTTTGATCTCTCTAGGTCCGATACGCCCTATTGCCGCTTTAGATATAAATCGTTCTAGATCACCTATTTTCTGAAACTGTTGATCCAGTTCTTCTACAATAGACTGATTTTCAACAAAATAACTGACTTTAGAGAGCCGCTTTTCTATGTTTAGTTTATCAACTAATGGAAGGATAACCCATTTTTTTAATAGTCGTGCACCCAGCGGAGATACGGTATGATCCAGTACTTCTACCAGTGAAGTACCGCCACTATGATTGCTATAGATCAGCTCCAGATTACGTATCGTAAACTCATCGAGCCATACATACTCATCGAGTGATAGGCGAGCGATTTTATTGATATGGAGGTTATTCTTGTTTTGGGTAGTTTCTAGGTAATGCAAGATGGCACCAGCAGCTATCTGTGCATGTTTTAGTTGCTCTATACCGAATCCCTTTAAAGAATTTACCTCAAACTGATTGAGTAGTTTTTCTTTGCAATAGTCATCAGAAAACACCCAGTCATCGATGGTGAAGTGATAGTAATCATCACCGAGTAGCGTACGATATCGTTCTTTTTTATCCGCAGAAAAAATGATCTCCGATGGCTGAAAACCTTGTATTAATTTCTTAATCGCTGACTCTTTTCCTTGACTGACTACAAAATCTCCAGTCGAGATATCGATAAAGCTTACGCCGATGATGTCCTTATGATTAAAATTTAACGAACAGAGGTAGTTGTTGGATTTATGGTCCAGAATGTTTTCATGAGTAGTTACCCCAGGAGTCACGAGGTCGGTTACTCCTCTTTTTACGATTTTCTTCTCTTTGCTCGGTTTTTCTAGCTGCTCACAGATCGCAACACGATATCCTGCTCGTACAAGTTTAGGGAGATAATTATCTAGGGAGTGGTATGGGAATCCTGCCAGTGGAACCTTAGAGCCCCCATTATTCCTATTGGTCAATACGATTCCGAGTATCTCAGCAGCTTTGATCGCATCCTCTGCAAAAGTCTCGTAAAAGTCGCCTACACGGAATAAGAGTATCGAAAAAGGATATTTCTCTTTGACCTCATAGTACTGCTTCATGAGCGGGGTCATCTTCTTTTCCTTGGCAGCTTTTTGGTTCAACGGATTCTCTGTTTTACTAATTCTGAATCAAAATTATAGAGTTCGTAGAGGAATGACTGATATAAATCTGAATATTTTATATATTATTTAATCATATATATTAGGGAGTCAATTGTATTCTTCAAAAAAAATCTAATTTTGCATGCTTTAAAGCAAAATTATGATGGGTCAATTTGACGCTATAAGTTCAGCAGAGTTTAAACAATTAAAAGAAGCTTTTGCAGTCATTGCAGCACTCGTAGGTGGAGCAGATGGAACAATCGACGAAGAGGAACAAACCTGGGCAGAGAAAATTGTAAAGATTAGAACGTTTTCCGGAAATGAAGACTTATTTGACTTTCACGAAGAGGTTAAGAAGGAGATAGGAGATGATCTAAAAATCTTAATGCCTACATTGAGAGGGTCTTTAGAGGATATACAATCTGCATTGTCAGAAAGACTAGAGCGATTAAACCCTATTTTGGCCAAATTGCCATCAAAAACGGGATATAAATTATACAAGGGCTACCTGTCTTATGCAGAGCACATTGCCAAAGCATCTGGAGGAATATTTAGATTCTTTTCGGTAAGTAGTGCGGAGAAAAAATGGATTTCTCTATCTATGTTGCATCCGCTAGAGCGGCATACTGACGAGGAAGAGTAGATTTTTGTATTGCAAGTATAAATCCCTAATTTAAAGCGGACTTATACAGGTAATCTTATGAAAACCATTGCAACTTCTCTTTTTGTACTGATCCCTTTATTGCTATTATCTCAGATAGAAGTATCCGGAACTGTTGTAGACCGTGTTACACAAGAAGCGTTAATAGGTGCTGCCATTTCTGCAGATGGTAGAGGTGCCGTGACTGATGAGCAAGGAGCTTTCAGCTTCAGCTTAGATAAAACCACTCGAGTTGTATTTTCTTATATCGGTTATGCTGACACATTAGTGGACATCACTCGATCTATTAAAGAATTAAAAATACAACTCAGTCCATCCGATAATATTTTAGATCTCGCTACTGTTACGAGTAGTCGCTATGAAGAAAAGTATGGGGAGTCTACGGTGAGCATAGACATATTGCCCA
>CALDEN010000130.1 GCA_937942405.1 uncultured Saprospiraceae bacterium | reverse complement strand
AGTTAAAGAACGTGACATATAGATACCCGCAGGGGTGCTTGTATCTCCTGCCGCGAGACAAAGATTAGTATCCTCCTCTGCATTAAATTCTCCATTGTCTTCGTTATAAACAAACCTTTGATCAGGGGTATCGGTATTGCTTTCAACAAGAATTAAGCTCGCTCCCTCAGTAGCCCCTCCTGACATTTCGATACAGAAACCATCAAATTCAGCTGAGCAGATCTGAAGGGTTTCTTTACTATAAATAAATTGAACATCACCACCGCCAGCCTTGCAGGAATGTAAATGAATATTTTCACCAAAACCATTGCCTCTAGTGTCGATACACCATCCGAGTTGATCTTGTTCATCTAGATTATCGGCAAGATGAATCAATGGTGCAGGAGTTTGTATAACAGGGGCATTCAATAACGTATCCACTTCAGTATCATCTGGCATATCTACATTGACTACAGGCTCTTCTTGTTCAGAACCGCAACTTGATAAAACAACGAGAATTAATGCAAATACAAAACATGTTGCTTTTACATAAAAAAATTTCATTTTTATGATCTGTTCGTAATTATTTTCCATATTCTTTTAGCTAAAATTTTCGAATTGTATTTTGGACCAAATAATCAGAACAAAGAATAAAACATCATAGAATGCGTACTTTGAACATCATATTTATTTTCATTATTATTAGTTAGACTTTAGGTTGACCAAAAGGTTTAATCAACATTTCTAATAATTAATAAATAGAATTCGTTTGGATAAAGTAGAAATTTACAGATCCATCATCTTTCAGTTCAGTGGTTTCAAGACACTTGACGATAACTTATTGGGTGTAAAATCGACAATGGTCATTTTATGTAAATAGCCCTCTTTCAGAAGATTTGATTCTACGGGCATCTGTGAAGGCAATATAAACCCGCTATACTCCTTGTAATTTTCAAAATTTGCAGCTCCTGATACAAATCTATATTTATCTCTAACTGTATACTCTATCTTAACTACCCTCTTACTTTGAGAATCTAACCAAATGACATACTGGTCTATATCTTTTTGTGGAGAAACCGTATTCCATGATGCTATTACTCCTTCACAGTCTATCCCATTGATTAATTTTTTTCCTAAATAATCAACAGCGGATGCCTCTTGTATTCGACTTGGAAACTCGATGAAATACTGGTAGGTAGGAATGTAAAACTTCACATTATTATTATCATGCTCCTCTATTTCCCCATTGATATTTTTTCGATAGGTTTTACCAGATTGAATCCCCCAAGTCTCTCCTTTTTCCTTTCCACTAGTAATTTCAAGTTGTCCAGTGAATACTTTCGGAATGTAGTTCAATGAAAATGTCATCATCGGTTCTTTGAAAGAATTAGATACCTTACCAAGTAAGCCATAAAATTCATCTTCAAAAATTACGTTGTACGTATCGATACTATCCCACATATGAATTTTGTGAGCAACACCCATTTCTTTCAACAGGAGTTTTGCCTTCTCTATGTTATTTGGAAACGTGTATTCGCTTGATCGTAAATCGGATAACTTAAAAACATTGACACAGCCATATACCAACAATACAGCCATAAGCATTAGGATAATCTTAATAGACTTATTCATGAAAATTAAATTACTTATTTAAACTAAGTTACTTTTGTAAAGCAAACATATTGATTAAAATTACTTCAACCCAGACGTTTCTATGAAGAAACTAAGTAACCCAGAAGAAACCATTTTTGATAATCAATCAATTATGATTGAAAAAAAACTTAAAAATATTTTTGGACACATAGATCCTAATAATCCTCCAGAAGTTTGCCCGATAAGGGATATCCTGGCTCCTGTCTCAGACAAGTGGAGCATTCTAATAATTATTTTCACGGGTGCATTTAGTAAATTGAGATTTAATGAAATCAAAAAAAAAGCATACGGTATCTCTTCCAAGACATTATCTGAAAGATTGAAAAACTTAGAAAGGGATGGAATTGTTAATAGGAAGGCGTATGCTCAGGTGCCTATAAAAGTGGAATACAGTCTGACGCCTTTCGGCAAAAAATATTTAGACCAAATATTAAATCTAACCGAGTGGATCGACAAAGAAGCACCTACAATAATTAAGCATCGAATAAAATTTGATCAAATAAAGCAAACAGAAAAAACTATATAAGAAGGAATACTCCCCGTAGCAGATATCCTCTTTTCACCCTCTGTTCGTAATTGAATTCAAGAAAATCCATTATGAACTAGCAAATTGATTGGGATACAATAAGCGACTTAATTAAGAACACCATCAAGCACCAAATATCTTAATACACTTATGATCAAAACCGAAAATTTTTCAAAAATTGAAATTAAATCCAGCGGTGAATTACGAAAGTGGTTATTAAAAAATCACACACAAGAACAAGCAATATGGCTTGTGACCTACAAAAAAAATGTAATAGAAAATTACGTTTCAAGAGATGATGTATTAGACGAATTAATCTGTTTTGGGTGGATAGATGGTATAAGAAGGAAATTAGACTCTCAAAGAACAATGCAATTAATCTCTCCAAGAAGAGTACAGCACTGGGCTAAATCCTACAAAGACCGGGCACATAAATTAGTTAAAGAGAAAAAGATGCATAAATCCGGACTTGATTCCATTACCAAAGGCAAAGAGAGTGGACTTTGGAATTTCATGGATGATGTTGATCAATTGATCATCCCAGAGGATCTTAAAATTGCATTAGAAAAACAAGAGGGTGCTTATGATTTTTTCGAAAACATCAATGATTCAAGTAAAAGATTTGTTTTGAGATGGATAAAACTTTCAAAAACAGAAAAAACTAGAACAAACAGAATCGATAAAATCTGTAAATTAAGTGTAGATGGAGAAAAATTACCTGGAAGCTAAAAAGGCTGCAGATAGCAAAAGCTGATCACGGCATATCTCTCCTATCCCCAGAATACAACGACATATTAATTATCCGATAGCAATAAAAAACATGATTCCCTTAAAAAAAACCTTCATCGAAAACTTCATAAGTGCTCTATCCTTAATGGGAATAGAAGATTACCAAACAGAAAAATTTGTAATCATCCCTACTACTGAGCAGGAGAAAATGACTTCGAGAGATGAGATATATAAAATGTGGGTTACTCCTTGCTTTACAGGCATCAGAAGATCATTTGATTCTGTAATAGAGGTATTGGTCAAAGAAGCTAAAAAAGTCGCTCCCATCCGTATTAAGATTTCAAAAGAACCCGGCCAACCCATATTCCTAGAAACCAGTCAACGATACCGAAAGCTGAGAGATCTAACCCTCAGAAAAAGAGATAATCTGATTTTCCCATTTGAAATGTTGGAAGAATCCGATCTAGAATTCAGTGAGGAGATCGAACGATCGGAAGCCATTAGAATATTGTTTTTCAAGCGTACGCATTCTAGTGATTTAAAGGAAATCATAGGGGATAAAATAAGCTTTGAAGAAGTGCTTCATTGTTTTGAAAATTATTTCAAGCAATATACCCACTACCCTCCCTCCTACGATAAATTCCAAGAAGGAGATGAATCCTTTTCGTCATTGGTCATGAGTAAAGATGTTGAATCTGATGAATATAGCCTATACCACAATCCCATTATCCAAAAAGAGATCCATAGCAAACTGAATCTAAAAGATGCCTTAGATATCTATATCTCCAAAGAGTTGAAACATAGCATTTATGGAGTTGAAATAGTGGATTGAGGATGGGAAAAATAACTATTGAATGGTCTAACATAATCACTTTATAGTTAATTCGGATTTAAATACTTATAATCATCTGAAGCCAACAGACTATCCCTCGAGCAATCACTTCAAGAATTAGAAAACGACAATGTTGTTCCATTCAAAATGGAGGAATGAGCGATCTAAAATCAAATAGATCCATACCCGTTTCTTCAGTAGCCTATTGCACTTGCTCATTACCCAGACTATACAGCATAGTGTTAGTCATGTGTTAATCTTAGTATGATAGAACTGTTTCAACAGCATACCTACCTTATTCTTCGTGGAGAAATAACATCACTCACATATAATCTCACACTAGCTAATTAATGTGTACCTTATGAAAATCCTCAAGTACCTATCCTGAATAGTGCCTTGGGCTAAACTTTATAAAAAATAGAAAGGCATATACTCTATGTCTATTATCAAAAAAATACAAACACTATGATCATCCAAATTAATTCCGATAAATCCCTTACGTGGGAACAAAGAAGTGCTGATTTCTTTACTACTCAAATTGCTGATGCATTAGAACGATACGAATCGAATATTACTCGAATAGAAGTGCACCTGAAAGATGAAAACAGCAAAAAAGAAGGCATCAGTGATATCTCCTGTATGCTAGAAGCGAGACTTGAGGGCCTGAAACCCATTGCTGTTACTAATCATGACGAAACTGTAGATAAAGCGGTTACTGGAGCCATTGACAAAATAAAATCGTCGATAGAAAAGATTGTTGACAAAAGACAAAAGCATTAAAGTACACCCAGCCTTTCTTACAAATTAGAAGGGCTGGGCACATTTATCTTTTAAGCCGAATTCCTCGAAGCATTGATATTTCCATAGAGTGATCGGACCACTATTTTTTCATATTCGTCTTGATACTCCGTCCCACTGCCTATTTTCTGAAGTGCATACTGCTGAATCACCAATAACGGTAAAACGATATACTCTCTCATCATAATGGATTGTCTGGAAATAGGCTCTTCTTCCATGAGTGTATCATAGGATGAAATCTCTAAAAGCAATTCTTTAGTCAGTGTATATTCATCAAATAGAATTTGCCAAAATTCAGAATACTTTTCATCTTCTTTCATGTATGAGGTCAGCTCAAAATAACATTTAGTAAGTGCCATCATACTGTTGGATATCAAGGCCTTAAAAAAGGGAACTTCGTTAAATAATGCTTTTAGCTTATCTATATCACCAGCATCTTTATGAGCTTTAAGAGCAGTCCCTATCCCGAAATATCCAGGAACATTTTGCTTTAATTGACTCCAGGAACCTACAAAAGAAATGGCTCTTAAGTCCAGCAACTCTAGCTTTGCTTTATTCCCTCTCTTTCCTGGTCTACTTCCGATCTTGGCTTTTTTGTAAAAATGCAAGGTGCTTTTCTCTTCTAAGTAATCTAGAAATTTATCGTGATTTTTAAGGGCTTTGTATTTGTCATAACTCTTCTC
>CALDEN010000129.1 GCA_937942405.1 uncultured Saprospiraceae bacterium | reverse complement strand
GATAGAGAAGACGTAGAAATTTATGTCACTGGTGACAGATTAAAAGTAAAAACGAGGAAAGGATTGTGGAATAGCACCAAGACCAAAGCTGAGGTAAAAGTATATTATGCTCAAAAACTCAGTGAAATAGACGCTAGTTCTGGATCCAATATCTCGTCTTATGATATCGTAAAAACAGATCGTTTATCGATCGATGCATCATCAGGTGCTAAGTGTGATATCAAAGTCGAATCGAACGAACTCGATATAGACGTATCATCTGGTGCAAAAATAAAAGCTACTGGAAATACGGGTTCTCAAACTGTAGATGTTTCCTCTGGTGCAAAATACGAAGGACGAGAACTCCTCAGTGACTATACCGTAGCGGAGGCTTCTTCAGGAGCTAAAGCCATTGTGTATTGTTCTAAAAGAATAAAAGCAGAAAGTAGCTCAGGAGGTAGTGTGGTCTACTACGGCAAACCATCGGACATCGATGCCGAGTCCGGAAAATGGTCTGGCGGAAGCGTAAAAGCTGGGAATTAATAAAAACTAAAGATCAAATATGTTTTACAGTCTCGCTCTATCCAATAGAGTGAGGCTTTTTTTATCCTGCTATTAATGAAGATAATTTCTATCTACTGTACAATTAGTTTTTTAAAACAGCGATCTCCAGATTCCTGCTCTTCGATCTCTAGTATATAGCAGCCCTCTATTAGTGAGCTTAAATTTATTTGAGTCTCGAGCACTCCTGACTTTACTTGCTGTCCATTCAGATCAAATAATCGATAATTGAATTCTCCCTTTGAACGTGTCGTTATATTCAAAATAGAACTTGTCGGATTGGGATATAGATCAAAAGATTGAGCAAAGATATCTGAGGTGCTAGAAGTAAAGTCCTCACCATCACAATCCTCGTCTATGCCATTATTGGCAATCTCTGTGGCATCAGGATAGATCGCAGCATTAAAGTCATCACAATCCACATCAGATGGAAAACCATCATTGTCAAAATCTGCAGGAGGTGGATATTGGACCAGTACTTTAGAAGTATTGGTCACGATCGGCCAGTTAAAGTCAAAAAAGATCTCGGCTGTGTTTTCTATACTATCATCTAATTCTAAGGTCTCAAGTGTTTTAATCTCAAAGACTACATATCCATCATTATTTTCGTCATCAAAAGGTAAGTAGATCCCATCAAATATGAAGCTTACCACATTGCCATCTATCTCTGTCTCAAAAGGATGACTTCCATCCAAAGGTCTCAAAGTCATCATATCGAACACTTCAGTATCGATCGTATCGACAATGGCAATATTACGAGCTGGAGCAGTACCTGTATTTTCAAACCTAATCTTATAGGTCAAGTAATTTCCTACTTTATCTGGAGTCATAAAATCTCCTTCTAGACAGGTCTTATCGTTGGGGTCAAAAGAGTTTACCACTTCATGGTACAGTCTGAAATCATTATCCAATGGATTATCGTCTTCGGCCAACATGATAATACTTCCACTAAATACGAGAAAATCACCCCCATTTAACGGCGGAGTCTCCATGGGCGAATTGAGATTAAAGTGCATATCTATCGTCCGGCTTTCAAAAGGCTCCAAATCTAAAAACACCCAATCCAATGTGGAAGCCGTAATGTCTTCAGGTGCTTCACTCAGGTCGACTATTTCCATCACATCCTGTAGATAGAAACACTTTACCACTCCAGACTGAGTGGTCGTACCTACATTAGCATATTCTAACTTATAACTTACATCGAAGCCCGGACTCGCCTCTTCCAGCGGTATTAAACTAATTCTAAGATCATTAAAATCTCCCGTAGGCACCAGACAAAAATCTTGTACAAACTCTTGCCCGAATGAATCTATCTCAAACGATACCGTAGACGGTGAGATCTGGTAATACGGAGACTCGATCTGTACAGGAGTAAGGACATATTGCCCCTCGACCAGTGGATAATTAAAGGCTCCTTCTTTGTTGGAAAAAATACGTACTTCCTTAGTTCCGTTATCTAGATCAAATGATAAATGGGGCTTAGCTACATCGTTAACATCGCAGCCGTCCATACCACCATCTATCTTACTCTCCCCTCTTACATATGCATATCCGTTGTAAGAATAATCGTAACATTCATTATCTACGATGGCATTCATTACTGCATTATCTTCTAATAATTGTTCTACGATACTGATCTTATCCTCACTGACGCAGATGTATTCAATATCCATATTATACAAGAGTGTATTACTAAAGTCTTCATAGGTAAACGGAACATCTCTGGCAAACAAAAATCGTAAAGGCTCTTCGACCATGATCTCATCCAGATTGGTCAAGCCACTGATATTCAATGTACTGATTTGAGAAAAGGCACAATGTAGTTGTTGCAACTGGATGCAATCCGATACATCTAGCACTTCCAGTAAATCCATAAACTCTACATTGAGTGTTTTTAGATTGAATAAATTATCTAATCTCAACTCCGTTATATTATGAAGAAAACTCAGTCTAAGGTGTTGTAAACTCGGAACAGCACTAAGATCTAAACTATCTAAATCGGCATGTTCTATTTCTAAAGAAGATAACATCGGAAGATTAGAAATCTTGAGCTCATTGGATACAAGAGGTCCATTAAGTGTTATAATATCGAGTGAATCTAAATCTGACAACTCTACTCCCGCTACATCAAATAATTCGATCGTCTTTAGTCGATTACAGTTCGTGATTTTTAAATCATTTAAGGAGCCTGGATCTATCGATATCAGCGACGGCAAATTATCAATAGTAAGATTTCCTTGTAGTCCTAAGTGTACGATATTAGATAGTTTCTCCAGATCTGTAAGTACCACATTTGCAGCTTCATAATCCAACTGGGTCAATGCGGGTAAATCATAAAGAATTAAATCTGTCATCAATGGCCCATTTAGAAAAATACGTTGTAATGCGTTCAGACCGGAGAGCTCCACTGTTTCCATCATCTCGTATATATCTAAGGATTCTAAATTTTGGAAATGTTCTATCCCGTCTAGGGATGTGATCATCCCTGTGCTCAAAAATAGATCTTTTATGAGCTCAGCTTCGCTCACTTCTATCTCGTCATCGCCATTGAGGTCATAGCCTTGAACTATCAGTTCTACTCTGAGGGCATCGTCTGTAAAGTCGATTATCTGAGCATACGCAAAAGTCGATACCAATAAAAATAAAAAAACAATGCTGATCTGTTTCATAGTATTCAATAGGATTAATAACTACTCTAATACTTCTAAAATTAGACATAATTTAATACAAGCACCATAAAACAGAAATAGCAGATTCTGATTTATTTTTAATCCCCAGCCAATCTTTACATTTGTCCTGTCGTTCCTATACCATAAAAACAATGCTACATGAGATTTTTATTATTATCCACTTACTTACTTAGCTTATTCCTCTGCTTAGTGAGTTGTGGCAATACAGAAGACGATGCCGCAGATTCCATCATCGGCGAATGGACGGTAACAGAAATCATCAGTCAGTATGGTTCATTTTCTGAAAACGCATATAATAACGAATCATCTATAACAGAAGATGGAGATCTAGGAACCTTCCACTTCGATAAAGACTCTGTACGTTTTGACTATACACGTAACGATACTTTGTATACTGGCAGCTCATCATGGTCATTGAATCATGAACGTGTAAATTCTGGATTTGTACGAGTAGATCAGTTTAGATTATCGATCGATGATTATTTTCTGTTCGATGTCCGTTTTGAAGACGGGACCAGTAATTCTGAAAAAAATGCTGAATATCTGAGCCTCAGTGAGCTCGCACAGGATACGACTCATCTGTTGATCAATTTGTCTCTGGAGAAGTAATACCA
>CALDEN010000128.1 GCA_937942405.1 uncultured Saprospiraceae bacterium | reverse complement strand
TGATGGATGCCGATAAAAACACGATCGGTACTATGCAACTGGTTAAGTAGAAAAAATAAAATTTATGAGTTAAAAAAAGGCGTCTTTAATCGGGACGCCTTTTTTTATGTGTTTTATATTAAGCAGAATCTTCCAAAAAGTTATCAACTATATTCAGCTGAATAGTATTCTGTAGATGATGCCACATCATTTGTATTATTTCCTATTGAGCATATCGAGTGCTACATCTACGATCATGTCCTCTTGTCCGCCGACCATATTTCTCTTTCCGAGTTCTTCTAGAATTGCTCTGGTGTCTAAACCATATTTCTGAGCAGCCCGCTCTGAGTGAAGTAAAAAGCTAGAATATACTCCTGCGTATCCAAGTGATAAAGTCTCTCTATCTACTCTCACAGGTCGCTCTTGTAAAGGTCTCACTAGATCATCTGCCGCATCCATTAGTTTATATACATCGGCATTATGCTCTGCTCCCATCTTATTGAGCACAGCTACGAGTACTTCTAGCGGAGCATTACCAGCACCTGCCCCCATACCAGCGAGAGAGGCATCTAATCTATTGGCTCCACACTGCAGGGCTACTACCGTATTGGCCACACCGAGTGATAGGTTATGATGACAATGTATGCCGATCTCTGTATCTGCATGCAGTACATCTTTAAAGGCATTTATGCGATCTCGTACGCCATCCATCAATAGTGCTCCTGCAGAGTCTGTTACATAAACACAATCTGCTCCTGCATCTTCCATGATCTTGGCCTGCTGAGCAAGATCCGACGGACTACTCATATGTGCCATCATTAAGAAACCCCCTACATCCATTCCCAGGTCTTTGGCCGCAGCGATATGCTGTGGTGAGATATCTGCTTCTGTACAGTGTGTCGCTATACGTACGGACTCTACCCCGAGGTCTCTTGCTTTTTTGAGATCGTGAATAGTGGCTATTCCTGGAAGGACCAGTGTAGTCAGTTTGGCATGAGTCAATTCTTCTCGGATTCCTTCTAGCCATTCCCAGTCTGTATGTTTGCCGAATCCATAATTAAAGCTACCACCTGCTAACCCATCTCCATGAGAGATCTCGATGGCATCGATTCCAGCTTTGTCTAAGGCGATCGCTATTTCTTTTATTTTTTCTTTGGAGTACTGATGTTTGATGGCATGCATTCCATCACGTAGGGTGACATCTTGGAGATATATTTTTTTCATCAGAGGTGGCTTATTGATTAATGATTCGTTCGGCAGTGGCTCTTGCGGCACTGGTCATGATGTCTAGGTTGCCCGCGTAGGCAGGTAGATAATGTCCTGCACCTTCTACTTTTAATAGCACACTCGTTTTTAAACCATGTCGCAGACCTAGTCCTTCGATAAATACTGGATCTGATGCTGGTATGTCATCGAACTGCACTTCTTGATGCAGCTCATAACCGGGCACATACTTCTGTACCTCAGCGACCATATCCTTAATACTCGCTCGTATCGCTTCTCTATCTCCATCCTCTGATAAGGTAAAGACCGTGTCTCTCATGACCAGTGGCGGTTCGGCAGGATTGAGCACGATGATCGCTTTTCCTTTTTCTGCTCCTCCTACTTTTTCGATCGCGAGAGAAGTGGTTTCTGTAAACTCGTCGATATTGGCTCTCGTTCCGGGACCAGCAGACTTACTGGCTATAGATGCGACGATTTCGCCATAGTGCACTTTGGCTATTCTATTTACCGCAGCTACGATCGGTATGGTCGCTTGTCCCCCACAGGTAACCATATTTACATTGGGTACATCGCTGTGTTCTGTAAAATTTACTGGAGGTACAAGATAGGGTCCTACTGCAGCCGGAGTGAGATCGATCATTTTCTTATCCGTAAATGGTTTGATCTTATCCCAGTTATAAATATGTGCTTTGGCGGAGGTGGCATCGAAGACGATTTTTATGTCTTTCCATTCTTCCATTTCCAGTAGACCATCTACCCCACTAGCACAGATTGCAACACCCATTCTTTTGGCTCTAGCCAATCCATCAGATGCAGGATCTATTCCTACCATTACCGACATTTCTAAGGACTCCGACAATCTCAATATCTTAATCATGAGATCTGTCCCTATATTGCCTGATCCGATGATGGCTACTTTAGTTTTCATCTGTGCTTGTTTTTAATAATCGATTACTCCGTAAAAGAAACAGAAACATCTCCGAGACCTTCAAACTTTGCATGGAAATGATCTCCAGCTTGTACACTTACCATAGGTCCTACAGCACCTGTAAAGATCAGTTGGCCTGCTGTCAGTGGACTACCGAGCTCATACATCTTTCTGGCTAGCCATAAGGTCGCATTTATCGGCGAACCTAAACAATTACGACCACAACCCTCAGATACGACCTGCCCATCCTTAGTCATTATCATACTTCCATTTATGAGATCAAAGGCATCTAGCAATTTTGGCGTATGCCCGACTACATAATGGCTCGCTGAAGCATTATCTGCGACAGTATCTGTAATCTTAATATTCCAATCTGCCACTCTAGATCCTACAATCTCTATGGCTGGAAGTGCATAATCGATGGCATTGATGATATCTATACTCGTAAGCCTATCTGTATCTAAGTCCTCTGCGAGTACAAAAGCGATCTCGGCTTCTACTTTGGGCTGCATAAGTTCAGCAACACTGATCGACTGTCCCGTCAATACCTCCATGTCATGAAATAAGGTCCCGAAGTCTGGCTGATCTACACCCAACTGCTTCTGCACAGCAAATGAAGTCAAACCGATTTTCTTTCCCACAGCACGAGCTCCATTTTCTATTCTGAATGCTGTATTTACTTCCTGTATCTCATAAGCTAGAGCGATATTGTCGACACCTATTTCATCCC